>JABXGY010000133.1 GCA_016550395.1 archaeon
GCTTGTGATTCAACAAAAAATCGTTTTACACCTTTTGTCTGCAACTCTTGAATAAATACGGCAATAGTAGGATCTTTCTCACCCTTTCGAAGCCGGTCAATGGTTATTCCAACTTCCTGAGGTGTTTTGCCCAACTTCTTCTCTGTAAGAATTGTGAATCGCTCATCTAGACAATAGAGACTTGTAATACTGAATACAAGAAAGCCATCCATGAAATGACACCTATGTGAGTATTGCCTACCAGTTCAAGAGGGTGTAAAAAGATTCCTAAACTAAGACCTTCAACACTATTCAGGTCTTCCCATCGAATGGAAATCCTTAAAGCTTACAATGCAAACACCGAAGCAGTGAAACAAAATGCCCGGATCTCACGGCTCGCTTACGGGCTAGAAGATATCCTTTTAGCCGAGTAAAAAAGCTGGTAAGGTTCGGAGTCAGACGCCCAAAGTAACGGGCAAAGTTCGAGTTACTCCGATTCCTCGGCTACGCAATCGTCGGAATTACGCGAAACGTATCCTACGAGGTACTCCTGCTGGACAGCCCAAAGCGACTCGAAGATAGGATTGCTCTTCCTTAGTCGAGATTAGGGATCTCTTCTAGGGTGTAAAGATTATTTAGGTGCAATAAGTAGGTGGACGCTAAGTTGGAACATGTTGCACAGGAAATTCTTCAAGCCGCATTAGAGGGGAAAGTGAGTAATAAGAACGATCTTCAGCGCCTGAAACGAAAACTGTGTCGTCAGTATAAGCTCTCCCGGTTTCCTTCTGATGTTGAAATTCTTAGTTATGCAACCGAAGACGAGAAAGAAAAAATCAGTACTATTTTACGAAAGAAACCAACTCGTACCTTATCAGGTGTGGTAGTTGTTGCTGTAATGGCTGAACCGATGGAATGTCCAGGTGAATGCATCTACTGTCCCACAAATATTCCCACTGCTCCCAAAGCTTATGTTGGAGAGGAACCTGCAACTCTTCGTGCAAGACAAAACCAGTATGATCCGTTTCTTCAAGTAGAGAGCCGGTTGGAACAACTGCAAGCTATGGGGCACAGTATAGAAAAAGTTGAGCTTATCGTAATGGGTGGTACGTTTCTGGCTGCATCTAACGAGTATCAGCAGAATTTCATTAAACGCTGTTTAGATGCCATGAATGGAATGGATGCAAAGAATCTGGCTGAAGCTGTGAAATTAGCAGAAAGAAGTGCCATTCGTCCCGTAGGTATTACAATTGAAACTCGACCTGATTATTGTAAACTTGAGCATGTTGACAGAATGTTAGATCTTGGCACAACTAGAGTCGAATTGGGGGTTCAAACCATCTATGATGACATCTACACAGAAATTTGTCGTGGCCACACGGTCTCCGATGTCATCAAGGCAACCCGGAATGCAAAAGACGCTGGTCTTAAGGTTTGCTACCACATAATGCCAGGATTACCAGGTAGTAATCCTTCTCGGGATCAACAGGTATTCCGTGAGTTATTTCATTGTGAAGATTTTCAACCTGACTTGTTGAAAATATATCCATGTCTAGTAGTTCGGGGGAGTGCTCTATTCGATATCTGGCGAAGAGGTGAATACACCCCCTATACTAATGAGGAGATCATAGATCTTCTTGCTGAGATACTACCTTCACTTCCTCGGTGGGTACGAATTCAACGGATGCAACGTGATATCCCTAAACGGCTAATAGTTGCAGGACCAAATCTAGGTAACCTGACACAGTTGGTCTTCCAACGTGCTGAAGAAAAAGGCAATCAACTACAAACAATCCGTTATCGAGAGGTGGGATACAATCAAAGATCCCGTGGTTACCCCAAACCCGAGGTTCCTAATATCACATCATTAGAATTTCGGGTTGATCAATATCGTGCTTCTAATGGGACAGAATACTTCCTTGCGTATGAAACCCCCGATTCAGACGCATTGGTAGGGTATCTCCGCCTTCGAATACCAAGTGATACAGCTCATCGTGCAGAAATAAAATCCTTCAACACTGCAATAATTCGTGAGCTTCATGTGTACGGGTTATCAGTTGATCTAGGGGCAATACATGATAACGCTTGGCAACATCGTGGCATTGGGGCACAACTCCTCGAGGCTGCAGAAGAATATACTCGAAACGCAGGACGCGATCGGATTGTATGCATGAGTGGTATTGGAGCCAGACAATATTACAAACGTCATGGATACAATTACGATGGTCCTTATATGACGAAACTTCTATGAGGGACCTTAATGGGAAACTTCTTCAATCATTACGAATTGTTTCATAGAGGCGAACTAGCGTGTGCGGAATTATTGGCGCAATTCACATGAAAGGAAACGTTGCGCCATTATTACGAAAATCCTTGAAACGATTAGAATATCGCGGTTATGATTCCAGTGGTATTGCTACAGCAGCCAATGGAGCTATTTTCATAAAGAAGGACAAAGGTAAGATTGATGAAATCCACCAACAACTAAATTTCGATACCCTCCCTGGGAGTATAGGAATCGGTCACACACGCTGGGCAACACATGGACCTCCATCCAAACTCAATGCTCATCCCCATACTGATTGTCATGATCGAATTGCCGTGGTTCACAATGGCATCATTGAAAATTACCAAGAACTCCGCCGAATACTCCTTGAAAAGGGTCACCAATTTCGCTCTCAGACCGACACGGAAGTAATACCACATCTCATCGAAGATGCACTAAATCATACTTCAAGCCTTGAAAACGCAGTAGCCCAAGCACTACCAAAATTAGAAGGAAGCTATGCAATAGTAGTACTAGAAGCTTCGGGCAATGAATTGGTGTGTGCACGAAAAGAAAGTCCCTTAGTGATTGGTCTTGGTCAACGAGGAATTTACTGTGCTTCCGACGTTCCCGCTTTCTTACCAATGACGCGCAAAACCATTGTACTAGAAGACAATGAATTAGTCCACCTAACTAATGAAGGTGCACTTCTTACGCGACTTGATGAAAAAGGGTTCCCAACACGCCTTCCATTAAGAATGCCAACCGAAGTTCAATGGACTATCGATATGGCTCAAAAAGGTGGCTATCCACACTTCATGTTAAAAGAAATTCATGAACAACCCACAGCAATACGGGATACACTAAGAATAAGGAAAACAGATTTGGAAAGTTTTGCTGATGTCCTTTATAATCATAAGAATGTCATAACAATCGCCGCCGGTACATCTTATCATGCTACGTTAGCAGCCAAATACATGTTTTCACAAATATCTAATTTCCTTGTGCATGGTGCTATTGCTTCAGAAGGAACAGATACAGTGGCGTCCAGTCTTGGAGAAGATACTGCGGTATTAGCAGTTACCCAATCAGGCGAAACCATAGATACACTACATGCCGTTAAACACCTCAAAAACCAGGGAAGTACCGTGTTGGCTATAACCAACACGGTAGGCAGCTCGATCACTAGAATGGCAGATCATGTTGTGTATACGCAGGCAGGACCCGAAATTGGTGTTGCTGCTACGAAAACCTTTGCTACACAACTAGCTACTCTCGCTTCCCTTTCAACGTATTTAGGCGTGCTTACAGGGGCTCAAACAAACAAAGAAAAAAATGAGTTACTTGCTGCTTTGAACCAGTTCCCTGAACTTATAGAAATAATCATTCGAAATCAGGAGAATGCAATTAAAGAAGCCAGTCAAGAATACATAACAAGATCAAACTTCTTTTTTTTAGGTCGTGGAATAAGTACAGCTACTGCCTTGGAAGGCGCATTGAAAATTAAAGAGATTGCTTATGTCCATGCAGAAGGTTATCCTGCAGGGGAATCTAAACATGGGCCTATCGCACTTGTAGAACCCGGATTCCCAGTAGTTTTTGTTGCGCCAAATGATAAAACACGTCGACATTTAGAAGGAAATGTCATGGAGATGAAAGCACGTGGTGCTCAAATTATCTCAATTTGCTCTGCTCAAGACACAACCCTCATCGACTTAAGTGATCATGCCATCTCTTTGCCTCCTCTACCTTCCATCCTCTTTTCTCCAATTTGTTATGTAGTTCCCCTTCAACTATTGGCATACTATGCTGCAATCCTTCGGGGTCATAATCCTGATCAGCCAAGAAATCTCGCAAAAGCTGTCACAGTACTTTAACACAAAGAGTTAAAGCACTCGGTTGGTTAGTCCCCTCAGGATACACAATAGGTGAAAAAAATTGGCACGCTGCCCTGAATGCGCAGGGACAATGAAATTCGATTATAAAACCAATCGTCAAGTGTGTAAACGGTGTGGTCTGGCAGTATCTCGTGCAGAACTCGATCGTTTATGGGACGAGCAACGATCTTCTTTCCGTCGCGAGGATGAAGAACGTGCAAAATCCCAGCGACGCCGTGATTATCTTGACTGGTGGCTTGGCAAGAAAGAGAAGGATAAACGAAAGAAGTAGCTAGACAAAAATTCAATGCGTGCTAGTTACTTTTATCGTAGTGTGGAAAATCCTTTTATGGGCAGCAACTTCTGTTCGTGCAGTGAAGCGGCTAGCCATCATACATATACTCATCTGAGGGTGCATACGTGGGCGAGAATATCATTGAAAAGGCATTATTAGGCGCGTCAGTCTTCAAAAATGAAGAAACTCTTCATCCCGCTTTTATCCCTCCTGAGTTGCCTAATCGTGAAGACCAACTTGTTCGATTAAGTCACGATTTCAAACCATTACTCAACAAAAACGCGGCTTACGCTGTTAATGTAGCTGTTGTAGGAAAACCAGGGACAGGAAAAACTGTTTCTATTCGGTATTTCGGACGTGGCCTGGAAAAAGCCGCCGCAAAACGGGATATCAAAGTTAAGTTTGAATACTACGACTGTTTTATGTTTCGAACAAAAAGCGCAATTTTACGTGATTTGCTGACAGAACGCTTCAAAGTTACAAGTCGTGGATTTTCAGACGAAGAAATAACTACGATGATTAACCGTCGTCTTTCACGTGAAAATATCCGATTAGTACTCTGCCTCGATGAAGCCTATCTGCTTGGACAGGACTTACTTAGCCTCATTCATGCCAGTGAAGTTGCTAAACATGGCCAAGCATATATTTCTACCCTCATTGCTTGCAGAGTAGTTGATTGGCAAAACACCCTAAGTTTTCCACTTTCAGGGCGGCTCCACGATAGAATTGACATGCCATCTTATACTCAAGAGGAACTGTATAATATCTTTAAATTTCGGTCTAGCCTCGCCTTCCATAAAGATGTTGTAACTAATGATATTCTTAGTATGGTAGCTAATATCGCCGCATCGACACAAAATGCTCGTCATGGAATAGAAATGCTGTACTGGGCTGGAAAAGCTGCTGATCAGTATAATGTTCGTCCTATTACACCGGAATTAATTCGGAGAGCAAAACAGGAAGTGTACTCAGAACTTCGCTCGGATGTTCTCTATGGTCTTCGCGACCAAGAGATATTAGTATTAGCGGCGATTGCACGAACACTGAAAGTTGATAAAGCCAGCTCAACGACTATCGCTAAGGTCTATTCTAACTATCAGTTGTTCTGTGAAGAAATTGGAGTTACAAAACAAGCCTTACCCACCTTCAGAAAAACCGTTGATGCCCTTGTAACACTAGGGATAATTGGAAAGGTCGTAGAAGGTATTGGTGAAGGGCGTCGTGGTCGACGGGCACGTTTGACGCTCATGGATATTCCCGTTGAAGTTTTCGATGAACGAGTAAATGAAATTCTCCAACGTCGGAAATCCGTAGGAAATAATATTGATTAAATTAAATCCAGGAAGCATTGGAATAAATGTCTAATCAAAACATGAACAGCACTCTTAGTTTTCACTTTGAAAACGTTCCGGTCACAGTAATTGCCAACAAATCCCTAGAGGCATTCGAAATCCAAGACACTACTTATGGTCCTGTTGAAAAAGGGAGGGAATTAACAGTCCCTCGTTGGATTGCCAATATACTCATTTCTACTAATTCCGTGCATCTAAAAGATACAGGAGTTAACGTCTCTGATCTCCAGAAATCTTTATGGCAAGAAGCTGGAGAGCCTGTTCTCCAAACGCTTCCATCTGATTTTTATTATCAAGTTCGAAAACGCATAGAGCAACTAGCCCTACAGAATAGGGACAACCCAAATGATATCCGATTGGCGGCCCAAAGTAAAATGGAACAATTATTGCGTGACTTAATCGCAAATAGGTTATTGAAACTAATGAAATTATCTCTTCGGGAAGAACGCTTGCGGAATATCAAAAAGAAGATGACCGGCGAAGAGCGTTGGCTTTTTGACCGATTAGTAACTCTTCTACGAAATTGGCAAACACAAGTTTTGGAGATTGAAATTGGTGACTGAAGAAATTGATTACATCACCCGCTTTGAAGAATTTTTCAAATCCTATAAAACCGAAGAAGGCGAAACTCCTTACCACGATGGCATATCACGATTAAGTCTTGAAAAACTCATTTCCATCTCAGTTGATTTCAACCATCTTCTAACTTTTGATCCTGATTTAGCTGCTGCTACAAAAGAAAAACCTCAACAGGCAATAGACGCAGCTTCAGCTGCCATTAAACGAATACTCCGCATCGTTGATCCAGATTACTATGAAACTACAATTGCCCAAAAACTTCACGCACGATTCAAGGAAGTGCCAGATCGAGTTTCCGTACGAACCATTCGCGCAGAAAATATCAGCCAACTAATTATGGTTGATGCATTAGTAACTCGAGTTAGTGACGTTAAACCCCTTCTCGTCGAAGGCCTCTTCAAATGCCGCCAATGTCAAGACCTTATCGGTCCCATTCCACAAGGCAACCAATTTGTTACACCTACAACCTGTCCTAATGACACCTGCCGAAGTAAAGGACCATTTGAACTAATACCCGAACGGTCAAAATTTGTTGATTGGCAAAAAATCCGGCTCCAAGAAAAACCTGAAGAACTCCCTCCTGGAGCCCTACCACGCGCCCTCGACTGCATTCTACAAGATGATATTGTAGATACCGCACGACCAGGTGACCCTTGTCGCGTTGTAGGCATTTTACGATCAACTCAAGACGTCACCGCGAGATCCCGTCGAAAAGCTCCAACATTTAGCGTCTTTCTCGCAACCAACTAC
>JABXGY010000134.1 GCA_016550395.1 archaeon
AGAGCATTTGCACCGGAAGTAGTTGGGATGGGCGACAATGTTGAAAAAGACGCTGAACCTCCTGGGTGCTGAGAACCACTGGCACTCGCTGCCTGGATTTTGCCCGCACGACGTCGTCCAACCACGGAAGTTCAGTCTCCAGCACTTTCTGATACATAAAAAGTATGGCCGCAAGTGCCAGGTTCTGGGTTGATGGCGATACACCCCGGTTGACGGCCAGATGGGTTAAAAAAGCTTCGACTTCGATTTTCCCCATCTCCTTTGGATGGCGCTTCTCATGGAAGAAGATAAAACGCTTGATCCAATGAATGTATGTACGCTCGGTGTCATAGCTATATTGATGCAACCGCAGCTGATTGCGAACCTGTTCTAGCAATCTGGGTTTTTGCATTGTTCTTGACCCTTCCTCCAATTAGGAGGAGCATAGAATCCTAATCACTTAAAAAGTGAGAATATCTGGCTCCGTTATCGTTAATATCAGGTGATTACATGCATCTTGGCTCCGTTAACGCGAGCCCGGAAGGGGGAATAAAAGACTGATAATGAAAGCAATTCTTGTATACAAACGTCAGAATTGTGCCGAATTGGCACGTTATATCACTTATTTCATATAAATGTAGTTAGGCGCGACCAATGAACTACTCAGAGGAAAGAAAGAGCCGGAAGAGCATCGAAAGGATCTCCGAAATATTGAATGAATGGGACCCCATAGGAGTATCTGAATACGTTTCAGACGAATACGACATGTACATCAACGCTATTGTTCTTGAGCTAGACAATGGATGCGATGAAAGAACTCTTTCGAAACTTCTAAAAGAAATTGTTGTAAAGCGAATGTGCATATCTTCAGATGAGGAAGCTAACCAAAGGGCAGCGGAACAACTGATCCAACATTGGAAAAGCTATGAAGTTCATTCTAATTAAGCGCCTAACAAGCGCATGCAGTCCGACCGCCAGCCAGCTGCGCCGTCTGTCGGCGGCTGATGCGAGGCGTTACTCCTCCTAAAAAATACTTTCTTCGCTCGGGTATCTGAAACTTTGCTCATCTGCCTACGGGTCCAGTAACAGCCTAGTCGAACACACAGAGGAGAACACCCCCCCTGGTGGTAAAGCCTCATATATGCAATTGCCCCACCACCCCGGGTAGCACCCGCCTTTCGATTGAACATAATCGGGGATTATTCGCAATGCCTTTGGCACTGTCCGCTTTGCCGCATAATCTCGATTATGTATAAATCGCTAGGCTTCCCCTTTGCTCGACTGAGAGGAACTTCTTATCTCCCATAAAAGATTTTCCAAGTCCTTTCGAAGTGGAGGTAGATATTGGTCTTTTTGGATATCAATGCATCTCCGCTTCTTCAACTCATTTTCCAGACCCTCCAAACCAATTAGATCAACCACATCATAAGCATGGAATTCCGATTCTTCATCAACGAAGTTAACGTGGCTCTGTAAAATTTCTAGCATTTTGTTATATCTAACTAGCCTGTCATCCATGACACTAGGGGCTTTGCCCCTAGTGTCATGGTGACAGGCATTATTGGTATAAGAGTCTCCTCTAATTTTATTGTTTTTGCTTGTCGATTTGACAGCACTAGTGCTGTCAATTTGACGGGACATCGTTGTTCTGTGTAAGAGAGTATATATATTCGGTGGTGTAAGGGGACCCGACTTGGTAAACCGACTTACTGAGATGAATCCAGCAACTTCCAATTCCTTTGTTGCTCGAATAACAGTGCTTTCTGACGTTCCTGATTTATAAACTAAGATGGCTAAGATTGCCTTGCAGTTGCTTTCATCATTAGTAAGTTCCATCAAGGCCAGGTAGAGGGCTTTGGCTCTTGGAGACAAAGCGGATTGGTTCAGTGCTTGAATTTCTTTGTAGATGTCATTCATTTTCGATTCTTTACCTTATTCAGGAGTTGCGAGATTGGTATGGTCTAAATTCCCACAATGGGCATGCGTGTGCAGAGCAGGTACGTATCTGTTTTCGGAAGCCTGGTTCAATCCAGTCTTCCTCGCTGTATCCTTGCTCCTTTGCTTTGCAACCCATGCAGTGCCCACACATCGCGTTAACTGCAGCCCGCAATGACCTCTTGCCGTTGGTTAGAAGCGCGAAATGACGGCTAACAGGATTGTCATTTCTTTCGGAACTTGATTCCCATGCCTTGGGCTGTCCTGGGTCAGAAGTGCTCTCACAGTCGAGTTTTTGGACCTTAATGGTGCTAATTATTGGGGTGTGATACATAGCTCTACCTCCGTAATTGAGGCAGCAGCATGGTCATATCGAGAGTGCTATAATGAATCGAGATCAGATGGCAATTGATCGATGACTAAAGCCTCGGTATGCAATGCGCTGCCGGGGTTTTTTACGTGTCCTTGTTTCTGGTTTCTCGTTTGTTCTCACAAATATGATCCTGCGGGTCTGACTTACTCTGTGCTTCCGCTTCTTTACGATCTACCAGGGCACGTATCGATTTGTCAGTGATTAATGATCGCCTTCCCATCTTGATCATGGTCAGTTCTCTACTGTTAACCAGTTTGTAAACAGTGTTACGACCACAGTTGAGCAATGACTTCGTATCATTGATGCTGTGTAGCAGTGGATTGCTGTTCGGAGGCGCACTCATGACCGTGCCTCACGAAGTGCTTTAACAGATTCAAACGTAATACGCCTGCTTCGCCCAATAAGGTAGCCTTTCAGTCTACCTTCATTGATCATTCTGTAGATGGTTGGATTAGTGACCTTGAATAGGGCACTGGCTTCCTGGACTGTAAAGTCCTGGGCTTCTTTCAATTCTTGCATTTCGATGTACCTATTGTTTAAACGGGTACATCTAATTATTCACATATTTCTACAATTAACACCGAAATATAAATGTTTTTTATATTGCGGTAATCAATCCAAGAAAGTGAATGCCTCCATTGGATCCTTTTCTACCTTTGACTTAATGACTGCAATGTACTTTTGAATTGTCCGTCTTCTTACATTGGGTGTTATATCCCGTTCAAAAATCTCCACTCCTTCACGGTGCGATATCTCTTTCTTTTTATAAATGCACTCCACTAGTTCCCAGGCTGGATCACCTGGTATTACCTTCTCAGGATCAAATTTTGGCGTCCTGGGCTTGCGAGGGATTTTCAAAATGTCACGTATCTGTTTGGACATCTTGTCACCACCAAAAGTACCGTCCTTCAAAGCAACGATAAATGCTGCTGCCTGTTTCGCGTCATCCTGGTTTATATCTTCGTAGGAAAGGGCGGCGCTAGTGAATCTATTAATTGCATCTGGATCGAGACTATCGATGTAACCAAGTTGCTTCAGGTGCTCTATTCTGTCCTTTGTCTTGCTCATAACAAACCCATTGCAGACCACAGGAAATTGGGTACCACATTTGCATCGCATGATGTCATTTCACACCCCTGATCGGACTTACATTGTCAGCAGTCGATGGAATCACGGCACAGTAATTAGCCCATGCCTGCATCAGATTCTTTCGTTTAGGCAGCATCGTTTTCCTGTGATAAGCAGCTTCAGCCTTGTCCTTCAACTGATGAGCCAAGGCATGCTCGATAACGAGCCGCTGGAAGCTGGTTTGCTCCGCTGCCCAATCCCTAAACGTGGACCTGAAACCATGCTGATGGATACCAAGACGCATTGATTTAAGCACCTTCATACCAGCAGCAGTGGTCATAGGCTTATCAAGCCTGGTACCGGGGAATACATAGTCACAGCCATCTACTCGAGGTAGTGTCTTGATAATTTCAATGACTCGATTCGACAAGGGAATCTCATGCTCCTTTGCCGCCTTCATCCGCTGAGCAGGTATCACCCAACGTTTACCATCCAGATCAAACTCATCCCACCTGGCATTGAAGGTTTCATTCGGCCTGGTGGCAGTCAGTATCAACAGTTCCAGTGCTCTTGCAGACAGGGAGTCCTTCTTTCTTAGTTCAGACATGAACTGTCCAACCTCTGCATAAGGAAGTGCAGGCCTGTGTTGTACTGTTTTCAGCTTGGTTGGTTTGGGTAACAAGGTGTCCAGATGTCCCTTCCACCTGGCAGGGTTATCACCTTTGCGATATTTCCGAACCGTTGCCCAATCTAACACCTTCTCGATACGTTGCCTTACCCTGGTCGCAGTCTCCGTCTTGGTTATCCATATGGGTTCAATGCAACGCAACACCTCTTCCTGGCCGATATCAGAAACAGTCATATCCAGAATTGGCTTTGCGTAAGTATCCAACGTAGAAGTCCACTGCGCAGTGTGTTTCTCGTTTTTCCATTCGGCCTTGTTGGCTTCAATAAACCTGTCTCGGCAAATTTTGAATGTAATACGATTGGCATGCGCCTTCTGTGCAGCCGCTAGAAGCTTCTTACGCTCAATGATGGGGTTCCGGTATTGTCTGAGCATTTCACGCGCTTCACCTGCCTGTGTGCGTGCTCC
>JABXGY010000135.1 GCA_016550395.1 archaeon
TCAGTGGCGCAGGACTATACATGATAGCCATAGTGGGATCACCCATAATCGGGTTCTTTATGTTCGTTTTAAGTCGAGCTAACTTCCGCACCAACGACCCATATCTACTGGTGGTCCACTACGCGAAAGAAGCCGAAGTAGAGGTCCAGGCTGCACTTCCAGAAAACAAACTCCGCTCTCGAACAGTAACCCCTGCTGGGATAGAATTGATGGTTGAAGTTCGAATGAAAGCAAAAGATACACCACAAGTGGACGAACTGTTAAAGATCAATGGAGTAAAAGATGCAGCGCTCGTCAGCTATAATGCTGACGTGTCCTAGACGCTGGTAGCCATCAAATTTAAGGGATATCAAAAAGTAAGAAGTGGTGAAAAGGGAGATGTTGAGCAGCAAGAAAGCTTCGGTGTTAGCTATTGTATTTTCTACACTTTTGTTGACAAGTCCGCTCCTGTTGGGAGTAGTCCAATGTAGTACCGATTTTGCTATTTCTACTCAATTAGAGTTTTTTGGAAAGAGTGATTCTGTAATGCCTGTTAGCTCTAATCAAACTATTGACCTTTCCTACTTATTCATCAACGAGTTCATGGCTGACAATGGCATTACTGTCGCAGGTCCTGACGGAAATTCACCTGATTGGATTGAAATCTTCAACGCTGGCAACAAAACAATCGATCTAACTGGCATGTATTTAACTGATGATCTAACTGATCCAACCTGCTGGCAATTTCCAGAGGGTACCACGATCGGACCCAAGGAATATCTCATTGTGTGGGCTGATCGTGACGGCGGGGAAATTTATGCATCATTTGGTCTCAACGCAAACGGTGAAGAAATCGGGCTCTTTGATAGCGATGGAGAAACTTTAATCGACTCAGTGCTGTTCGTTAAACAAATTCAGGATGTTTCCTACGGTCGAATCCCAGATGGCGGTTCAAGCTGGAACTACTTGCTGTCTGCGACTCCCGGTTTTTCCAATCAAGACCCTTCCGTTGAAACACAATCTTCAGTCTGGTCTCTTGTGGCGCTAATTATCGCCTTTGTAGTTGTGGGTATTTGTATCTTTCTTGATAGCAAAATCAGAGGTAGGATGAATAAATAATGGCTAATCTCATCAAACCGCGTCTTAGGCACGAACTGAAGTACCCACTGACCTTTATAGAATATCACGTTCTGAAAAAGAAAATGGCGACTGTTCTTAAACCGGACCCAAATGGGAGAGCTGATGGCTGCTATCATATCAGGAGCCTTTACTTTGACGACTTCAAGAACACAGCGCTCTTCGAGAAGCAAGCAGGAGTTGCTCATAGAAAGAAGTATCGGATACGAATTTACAATTACAGCGACCAATTCATCAAGTTTGAACGTAAAACCAAGCTTGACCAGTATGTTCTCAAGGATGGTGTAAGGCTCACTCGGGAGGATGCTGACCGGATGATTGCTGGGGATATTGGCTTCCTTGCCGATTCGGAGAATGGTCTTCTCAAAGACTTCTATTTAGAGTGCCGCAACAACTTTCTTAGACCTGTGGTAATGGTTGATTATCTCCGTGAAGCTTATGTTCATCCAGTTGGCAATGTTCGAATAACATTTGACACCGAGTTACACACAGGGCTTGGACCCTTTGCTTTCTTTGATATTAATTCGTCAACAACAGGAATCCACGAGGACCATGACATAATTTTGGAGGTCAAGTTTGATGATATTTTGCCTTTACACATTAGGGGTTTGTTTCCAAACACAGTTCGTCCACGTTGTTCGCTAGGAAAGTTCGTTGCCTGTAGAGAATCAATGTATACTTTACCTGCGTGTTCAGTAAATACATTTTAACTCGCGCGTGCATCGGAGTGAGGGGGCAACCTCAAATTTTCGGTAGAACGTTTCTAGCAAAGGCGTCTACAACTTCTTGGGTAGGCCTCCCGTAGTATTTTTCTAGGGCTTCTGTGGTCCAGCCCCCTAAACTAGCCACTAATTGGGTATTCCAGCCACTAGCCCTCAACATGTGTTGCGCAAACATATGACGCCAGAAATGGAAGGGCATAGGTATATTTTTGGATAGTTGTGGTATGATAGCGTCGTATGCTTCCCTTAGAAGGGCGTTAAGTTCTGTAGCTTCAATGTTGAATAGGCTTCCCTTCTTGCCCGCATGTAATCCCAGTTCCACCCAAAGGTCTTCGCGTATGTGTTTCCCTAAACGTCGCTTAGTCTTTCGTTGCTTGGACTTTTCAAAGACTACGATGGTCTTTTCCGCGGA
>JABXGY010000136.1 GCA_016550395.1 archaeon
AGTGAAACCAAGACCGTATGGGATGATGGTATCGCGGATTATCGGGTTATCGTGAATGTCACCGCACCTAATCCTGTATCCCAAAGCCTCATGGCGGGTGTGAATGCCTCGCTCTTTCATGGACCAACCTGTCTCTATGGGATTTCAGGAGGATCACCAGTAGCGCTTGAAACTACAAATATTCCAAATGTGTTCCCGATCGGACTGACAGATCCCTCCGCCCTCTATGAACCAGATGATCCCACTGTGCCTGGTTACGCCCATACGCAAGGCCAGGCTGGTCCATTCGTCATGATAGCTGGTGAGATGTACCTTGGACCCGAGGACAACAGTAAAGTCATTGCGTCAGGCTCAACCCCCTATGGTGGGTACGAACCTATCTGGAAGGATTTCTATCACGGCCTTACACTTACTGGTTCTGTGCTCGTGAAGAACGCCATCCTCTGGGGTCTTACAGTTGAGGCACCGATCATCGGATTAGATCCAATGCTCATTCTAGCGATTGCAGGCGTAGTGATTGTTGTCGTCATCATCATCGTTGTAATCATCTTCCTCCGACGAAGGAAGTAGATGTAATCTACTTCCCCTCTCCTCTTTTTTTGACTTGAATAATCGTTTTGAAAAAGCCGATATAGATTGACTAGTATTTCTTGTCAAATAATTATCAAATTTTTAGTTTTGTCTCATATACATGCGTAGTAAAAGTATTCCAGCCGCTATTAGAGGTATGTAGCCAATCCCTGCTAGCCAAAGAATGCCCGATATGAGAAAGAGGATATTGAGTGTGAGGAACCAGAGGTCACCTTTTTCTTTCGAGGCACGGAACACTTGTAGAAATCCAATAGAAGCTAGCAGAGCACCAATACAGAGAGGGAGGGCACTCCATCCCCAAAAACTGGGTGCTGTTGTATAAAGCCATAAACCCCAAGTAGGGTCAAGAGTCACAGTAATATTACTCATAAGCCAGGTAAAATCAGCGAGACTCAAGACAAACAAACCGAATGAACTAACAACCAAAGCATACCCAAACCATTTATTTGTGAAGCGAATCTCGAAGCTGTAAAAAACAATCGCCGTGCCCAACACCGCTAGCCAAGCACAAAATAAACTAATTACATTTAGCACAGCAGCTACTACAACAGGTAGAGGGAAAAGCAGATTTACCCACCAACGAAGTGCCAATATAGCATAAACTGAGAGTAGTAGCGTTCCAAGTTGTCCGAGTTGATATTGCCTTTTTTGGTGAAAGAGACTAGCAGGAGAAGAAAAGCCAAAGATACGATAGGGAGATACGAAAATGATAGCGCTTAGAATGCACCCTAAGGTGAGTAATACAAATCCAAAGTAGGTTAACCAGCCAATACCATTCAGAAGGAAGATTAGACCTGCAAAAAGACAGTATCTTTGCCGATGACCAATTTTCTTTCTAGTGTAAAAGAAGGTTATTCCCCAAAGCAGAAAAGTCACCATGAGAGCAATAATCGCCCAACTATAAATGACGATACCAAAAAAGGATCCCGCCGCAAGAAAAAGATGAGCACTGCACTGGAGAACCCATGAGATCCAGCCCACTAAAGTGGATACCCAACCTAGGGGTTGACCAAGTTCTCGGTGGAATGCAAGGAAGCCAAAGCTAAGTAAGAACCCACCAAGTCCTCCTAATAGACCTAGAAAAACCATTAAAATCGAAGCACCGATAGGTCCTATGAATACACCTGATAAATGAAAGACTATGAAGTATACAAATCCATATACTGAGAGAATAACACTACCAAGAAAGCCAAAATCTGCTAACCGAGTCTCCATGATATGTCACCAATCAGTCACATTGTTTTATCGTATTCCTTAAGACCTTTTCTTCACAAAAAGGCATCACCTTTTGTTAAAAAGTTGAGTATTGTAATCATACATCCCTGTAATTTAATCCACTTGTACCTCATAAGGATGCGATAATACTCAAAGAAGAAGGTGACCCCTTCGTTCCCCATATTAAAGAACTCCTTGAGGGCAAGGTTGACGCTGATTGACCATTGCAATTTACATAATCTAACTCGCCACAAGAGGTAACAACGATTAGAAATCAAACCATTAGTCCTCAATTTCAGTGAGAACTGAGCCAAGATTGGTAGTTAAATCAACTCGAAACCAAGTTCCAGCAACGACGTTTTCTAATTCGTAGAGTTCGTCAAGAGGATCATCATTAGTATGCCCAAATGTGAGTTTTCCATCACCGGCTTGCCCCTCGTGAATAACAAAATCTAATTTTGCTCTAGTTATCTGTTTTACATCCGTTCCTTCTCCATCGACACTTGGGATAACTTTGAGATTGATGGTATCACCTGTATCGATCCATTCACCTGGTCCTTCCAGGCGTATATCCAATTTCATGATGGGAATTTTGTCTGTGATGATTTGGGATTTGATTCGATTGTCTTTGCGAGAATATTTAATTTTGGCAGGTTTTGAAGGGAAGCCCCATATTTCACGATGGGCTACCAGAGATGGAATGTTATCTGTGTACATTGAAGTGCAGAATACACCATAGTGTTCGCCATATGTGCATTGGAAAACGATAGCGGCTTCCCAAAAGTCACCAAAAACGGAGTTGCGAAAGCGAGCAACATAAGCGCCTCCTAGAAGACCGGGGTTAAGTGGTTTGGGTAGGAGGCGTTCATAACATGCTTTGGTTGGTGTAAATATTATCTGAATCATCTCAGAGTCAGTATACGTCAAAGGACCCTGAAACCAAGGAGTGTGAATCGGCATGGTGAATTGTTTCTTCATAAATCAAAATCTCCCTGAAATTAATTAGATTCTAATTTTATTCTTCATCCTGTACTAATAATTCTTAAATTAATATGGTATGAAAAAAACTGGAAAGGAAGACACATTGTGAAACATTTTACATCAAATGAAAAAATATAGGCTTGATTATAATGAGGCTAATCGATGTTCTTGTTCCTTTAATTTTATTAATAATTGGATTAGTTATTCTTTGGATCCTTGTTCTTCTTTATCCTGAAATGCTCTCTTTTGCCATTGGATTTGCAGTTCTTCTTTTAATCTTCATTATCGCATCCTTTTGTTCCGGACGATATTCACGCCAGGATGGCTCCGATAGAGCATATTTTTTTAAAAGATAATTTGCTGGGTTCAGGGTCCAGGAAAGAGAAGCACAAAGAGAAATTCAATAACAAAATCTATTATGAATATGAGAACAAAGGCGATAATAACGATTGTGAGTCCTCGAACGAAAAATGTATCAAAGAAATGCTGAACTAACACCATCCAGACTATGAACATGGCGAGTAACGCCACTACATTCCAAGCGAATATTACAAACTCGTTTAGACCAGGAACCAACACAAGGCTAATTCCAAAGTCAAGTACAAATTTCAAGAATAAGCCCAAGAAGGCCACGAAAAACGCATCCGTAGATTTGGCATTCACACCTGATAAAAGGCGACCAGCGAAAAAGAATGCAATCGTTGCTACAATTAGTTCTATAACAAAAGCCGTTATCATAGCAAGCTGGTCAGGTGTAATAAACAACATCATTCAAACAGCTCCAAACCTGTTAGCGATACTTTACAAACCCGCTTACCTAAATAGATTCGCCCTTGTTCTCATGTCCGAATAGAGGCTTTTTAGAGGCTAAGCTATATATCAGAGAACTGAACAAAACTAACGCCAAACCAGATCCTGACTCCAATTTTGACTTGGAGGAACCACTCATGAGTAAACGCTCTAAAATCTCTGAAAGAATGGAAGCATTTTCTATCGCTCAAGTTACTGGTACGGTACTAATCTGGTACATCCTTGCAATCGTTGGTTCACGACTTTTAACCACAATTATTGCTCCTGGTATCAGCATTGAGACCGGTATTTATCATTATCATCATATCCTCTGGGGTATTATCTTAATGACAATGGGCGGTTTTATCGGGCTCTATTGGGAGAGTAGACGGGCGGAAGTGTTCGGGGCATTTTTTCTTGGATTAGGCTTGGGCTTAGCTGTCGATGAAGTAGGACTAATTCTTGTGACATCGGATGCTGGATACTGGGACCCAATCAGTTATCCGATCATGATAATTGTGGCGCAATTACTATTCATCGCGTATATGGCTGCTCGACAACAAGGACGCTAGTAAGGTTAAATATTAACAGAAGACTTTGTTACAGTTTTTAGTACAGATTTTGTCAATGAGGGTATAAGAATTAGCGCTCTTCCTGAAGGCTTTCCAGACTTTCTAGCACCACATCGCGCTGCCCTTGACGAATCAAACTTCGGAGAAAAGTCCCAAGGACTCCAACTTCACTGACTCCTAGACGATTCATTGCATGAACCGATCGTTTCTCAAAATCCTCATCCTGAATTGAATGAGGATCAATGCCAATAAATTCAACTAGACTTGTTTCAGTCTTATGGGTCACAATAACATCAGCAGTTTCTGGTGGAAGTGCAGGTTCAGGAGGTTGAGGTTCGGGAGTAACTGGTTCAGCGGGTCCTGGAGGTTCAATGGGAGCCTGTTCTGGTTCTTGAGGTATTGGTGGTTCAATTGGCTCAACGGGTGAAGGTTCAGAACTCACAAATGCTGGTCTAGAGGGGTCTTCAAGTGGAATTGGTTCCTCCTCTTGCTCTACTGGAGGAAGAGGGATTGGTTCAGGAGCAGATACCTCTTCTTCGGAAACACTTTCTTCCGATGGCATACTTGGTGGTTCAGGAACCACAGGCTCTTCAACAGGAGGTTCCAGAGCCTCTGAAACCGCAGGAACAACCTCTTCTTCAACCTTCCCCCATTCTGGCCATTTCGACTGAATAATCGTTTTTGCAACCTGAATAAAAGCATCGCCCACATTCTCATCCATTTTCGCACTCGTCTCAATATACCCCAAACCAATTTGAGCAGCGAAAGCCTCCCCTTCCTCCCGCGTTATAACCCGCTGATCCATTAAATCAACCTTGTTAGCAATCAAAATTCCCGGAATATTCCCAGCATTCTTACTCGCCTCCTCCAGCCACCCCGCCAAATGATCAAAAGAAGCCTGATCAGTCACACTATAAACGTAAATCACACCCGTGGAGCCCTGATAAAACAAGGGACGCACACCACCAAAGTGTGGTTGACCCGCCAAATCCCAAATCTGCAGCTTAACCATAACATTACCCAAATCAACCGTCTTCACCGCAAAAGACGTGCCAATCGTCATTTTGTAAGTATCTGTGAAAGTACCTTGGGTGTAACGGACGATAAGGCTGGTTTTTCCTACTGCACCGTCTCCAGCCACGGGAACCTTAAAAATATAAGTTGGCTTAGTTGTTGGAGGTCTTCCTTCCATTGTCATAAGCTCCTTGGTGGGTCAGTGTTATCTTGACTATTTATTTTCTGTGTTAGCTTTTAACTGGATTGGTGGGGGTTGCGTTTTACTTCGTAGAATAGTACAGCTGGTATGAATTTTCAAAGGTAGATGGCCATTTAATATTCTTCGTCTTCTTCGGGGATTAATGATTGAATTTGCTCAGGTGTGACAATGAGATAGGTGTTATAGTTGTGTTGTGCTTCATGATCCCGTTGTTTTCTTTTATCTCGTCGGAAGCGACCGATACAACTGAAATTACAAATACAGGGAATAACGATAAACACAACGACGCCAAAAATTATGACATAGACAAATAAATTAGCAAGTGAAGAAAAATCATCTAGTGGATTGGTAGGGAAAGGGTCGGTCGTCCAATGGTAATGAGTAATCCGAAGGGTGTAGTAAAGGGTGACTGGTCCGGTATTGTTCAATATAAAATACCACCGACTGTGATGAAGAAAATCGATACTAGTATCCAGCGAGGTATTTACGGACTGCACGAGTTGGCATTGACTTATAGAGCCGGTGGTTTGCCAATTCGTGAACCCTTCTTGATCACAAATAAGAACTGTTGTGGGATTAAACCCATAGTAACTGATGGTTAGGTTAATGACCCATCGATCATCGGGTCCCCGACTTGTATTGTAGCCCCATTGCGCGTGTCCTGCGAGGGATTGGAAGAGACCATAGTAATCCTCATCGACGAAAACCCAATTTCCTTCACTAGCCTGTGACGGGGCGAGATGACAACAGCAAAGGCTTACAGAGACGAGTATCAGTATCATGGACAGACGTGGAATCCGCAAAAGACTCACCTCTGCCGAGCGCCCGGTTTTTACTCACTTTTTAACTGTTATGGTTTCAACTCAATAGGGAAACAGACACTTAACAACCACGCCAACTCATTAAACTAAAACGGGTCATATTAACTTATAAGAAGGGATTTCAATGAAGTGTATCAGCTTTCCTAAGAGGCCTGTTTTATGTCATCATCATTTGCTCGCCAAATAATCCGTGATGCGTTGCGAATACGTGACCAAGAATTAGTGTGGATTCACACTTGGGATCATAGTTTAGACCTCGCACAAGAGATCTTACAACAAGCCCACTTACATGGAGCAGCTGTCGTATTAAGTATGGTTTCCGAATCATCTATTACACACCTGTTGAAACAAGCCCCACTTGAAGCGGTGAACACACCACCCAGCCATTTATTCAATGGAGTATCCAGAGCAAATGCGTTAATCATCCTAGATGGTCCAGAAAACCCAGGGATATTTCGCACTGCAGACAAGGGTAAGGCCTTAGCGATAACGAGTAATCTCACACGATTACTGAGTACCGCTTTCTCAAAACGAGTACGAACAGTCTATGTCCGAACGACTGCTTTCACCGAGCAGGCAGCGAAGACCTATGGGATTTCTCATGAAAAATTATTGCAGGAAAGTAACCGGTGTCTCACAATGAATCAGGCAAAAATGCTTGATCTGGGTCACCGTATCGAAAGCCTTCTTCGGAAACACCGAGAGATTCATCTTAGTTCCAGTGAGGGTACAGACTTACGATTTCGAACCCGCGGATCACCTCTAATTGATGATGGCATCATAGACCAAGCCGATTTACAAAACAAAAATGTCCTAACTCAACTTCCTGCAGGCACTCTTTCAATTCCAGTTGATGAAACAAGTGCTGAGGGAACCATAATATTTACTTGGCCTCGAGCTTTTCTAAGTGATACGATTGACAAACTACGCCTAGATTTCAAGAAAGGTGAAATTACAGATTTTCGAGCGCACAAAGGTGAAAAAACCTTTGAACGAGCTATACGTGGAGGAGAAAAAATGAGTGACCGGTTAACTCGATTAGTCTTTGGTATTAATTCACAAGCATCCACACCATTTGGACAACCGCTAGATGTTCTAATACCCGGCACAATTACACTCGGACTAGGCGATAATTCTGCTATTGGTGGTCGTGTTCAAAGTAATTTCAGTTACGAACATACCTTGAATGATGCTATCGTCAGTATCGGACCAACAGCTGTTATTATGGACGGAAAATTAACTCTCTAAATGGGAGCAATACATTTCCAATCTGAGTTATTTTAACTAGTCTCCTCAATCAGGATAAAGACAGCACCTATTATGATTAATAGTCCAGCAATTCCCCATGAACCAATGGCCACTAATATTCCCAGTCCAATGAGAATCAATGCATTATGAGAGGGATCCTCCTCAAGCCGAGAAGAAAAACGTGTTAGAATATAATAGCTCAGTATGATGGCTAGAACACTCATTGCCAATAGAACAGAATCAAAGATGTTAACTAAAAAAAATGGTAAACCAAACCGAAGGAGAATTGAAAAAAGCCAAAAGAGCATTGACAAAAGACCCAAAACCATACCAAGGATAGCCCCGAATTTTATCAAGGTTTGTGCGGATTCGATCAAATCCAATTGAAGCATCCTCCTGACAATAAAGTTTGTAGATATCTACTTGCATCGCTTTAACTTGTTAAATTTGTGCTTAAAAAGAAAAAGAAAGTTGAGGAAACTAGCGAATATTGTCCGCTAGTTCCTCGATATAGATGCTCCCGCTGGATTCTAGGATTTCTCGCCTTCCTTTTCGACAAAGACCAGGATGCCTGCAATAAAGATGAGTATACCACCAATTGCAGCCCAAGATAAAATCCCTAGAACAATCAAGGGAATAGCTGTCGCTTGGTAATTTGTCTCCAACATTGGATAGTAGGTTCGCCAAACGATAAAGGCACAGATAATTGCGATCACATCAACGACAATATAGCCAATATATGATAGTCCTAGTAGCCAAAGAAAGGGACCAGTAAGTAGAAGTCTGACACCTTGAATAGCAATTGAGATGAAGC
>JABXGY010000137.1 GCA_016550395.1 archaeon
ATTATGTTAGACCATCGGGGCTTTGTCGCAGAGGCGACAGGTACAACATTAGTTGCAGTATGGAATGGCGATTTGCATGCGCCACCGTTGACAGCGAGTATTTTGGATAGTATCACTCGGCGATTCGTCCTTGATATGGCGCAAGAACTTGGGTTTCAGGTTCATGAGCGAGATATGACGCCATTTCAGCTACTGATGGCTGATGAGGTGTTTCTCTGTGGTACTATGGGAGAAATCACACCAGTGCGAAGTATCAATGGGAAACCTGTTGGAGATCAAACGCCTGGTCCGGTGACAAAGCGTTTGATTACAGAGTATAAGGCCCGAAGAATAGACCCCCAATATGGTACACAAATTTAGTGATGGTAGGGAAAACTGATTTGATAGGAGGTGATTAGTTGGTAGAAGGAAATGATTGGACGAACCGTTTATCCTTTCGGTTAGCACTTTTAGCGATTCTCACGGCATTAACAACTGTTTTGACCATGGTTGTTTCGATTCCGATTCCCGCGACGCAAGGTTATATTAACTTAGGAGATGCTGGTGTTTTGTTATCAGGATTGCTTCTAGGACCTCTAGGCGGGATTGCTGGCGGACTAGGTTCAGCCCTTGCAGATTACGCTTTAGGGTATATTCATTATATTCCCATTACATTCGTCGTGAAGGGTCTTGAGGGAGTAGTGACTGGTACTATCTTTTGGGTATGGAAACCAGTTCGTAGAGTTGAATGGCGATTATTTTTTGCATTGCTAGCTGGTAGTGTTGTTATGGTCTCTGGATATTTGATTGCAGAGACCTTGATGTATGGATTTGCTGCAGCAATAGTGGAGGTTCCTGGGAATATCTTTCAGGTGACATTTGGAAGTATCGTCGGAGCTGTAGCATTTCTGAGTGTTGATCGAGTTTTCAAATTAACCTTTAAACAGAATAATGCTTCAAATGATATTCATTGGTTCTCGCCAAGAGTGATGTAAGACAATTATATTCGCGCGATTGTGCCTTCAAAATAGAAGTAACTGGACTATGCGTTTCAACACATTGCTTTAATGCTTCAATTGCTTTAACCGGAAGTAAACGTCGGTTCTTATCGTAATGGCTAGGAATAATTTGAAGTGTTAAGAAACAGGTCTGATAGGTCTTGGGTGGATTCAGGGATTGTCTACCTACGAAGAACTTCTGAATTCGTTTCCTGTATGGGTTCTCAATTTTAATGTTAATCTTGAGGTTTAGATCGTGTTTGATGTAGCCTCGAGAGTTGCGATGATGAATGAATAATGTTACAGATTATGATGCAGGTGTCTCTTTTGATCTATTGGTTCGTTGTCCAGGGAAGGGACATGGCTCCATGGAGGCTTGAATGCTCTTTATGGATTCTTTGATTAGGAAATTCCAAGTAAGTGGACCTAAATCTAGTAGTGCGTTGAAAAAGTAGTCCCAAGTCTGAGGACCGAGGTTCAAGGTTTTCTCGAACGCTTTTTTCATGGCGACGAATCGCTTTTTTGTGTCAGTCGTCACGCCAATAGCTGTCCATTTATCCTTTGTAGATTCTATTTTTCTTAGAGTCGGAGACATTCATTTTCCTCCAATAATTAATAACAAAGTCAAACTTAATCCAGACAATACGTGATTTCATTTTTGAAGCTGTCGGCTGTAAAATGAATGCTCCTTGACATGAGTCCACTAGCAGCCGAAAAAATTAATGCAACTGGGTGCATCATTTGACATAGTTCAGGTGTTCAATCGATGCGAGTAAAAGCCCTAGTTGCTGGACTCACAGAGTTAGTGGAAGAATTGGGTGTCGAAGGTTGGCATGAGTTTCGAACACCTGATCGAACACGTATTGATTTTGCGATCACCAAGGGATCTCAGCGTTTACTAGCGGTGGAATTTGAACGTTCTCGAAAATGGTTGTTTGCTCGTGTCTTATATAATTCGGTGAAAGCTCAGCGAGCTGAGTTTCCAGCCATCCTGTTTGTTTATCCCTTTTACGACCTTCCCCGTGCAGGTCGTTCATGGGTTCCAAACTATGTGGAAGATAAATTAGAACTTCGACTGGCTTTGTGTCATCCTCGTGATTGTCTGATTGCCACTCGAACACTTATCTGTGAACAATTGAATTTACCAGTTCCTACTGATATTACAGAGACAGATTGCGTCATATCTTCAAATACACCCCCCCAATCACTGAAGGTGGGTGCAGAAGCTTGGAAGGCCATGAAATCTCGTCCTATCTCCAAGAAACCTCGTAAACGACGGGGAACGAAAGTATCAGCAAAAAAATAAGAAAACCAACCAGATAGTTGAATGAGATTCAATAATTGGTGCACGAAGCTTATAATCTCACAATGTACAGTTTTGATTGTGTTTTAGCAGGGGAATGCTTATGTCGGAGACTATTGATCAGGTGATCTCTGAACGACTTGAAGTTCTCTCACGGACAACTTTCCCAGTGAATTATGTTTTTTCCAAAGCCTTTGAGTATGCTGTGAAACATCGAGATTGCGCTTTTACTATTTGTACAAAATCTGGTGCTCAAGTGAACTTCACAGAACCTGTCAAAGTGCATCCAAATCTACTAAATCGGGAAGGCCCATTTGCATATCGAAAACGTTTGTATTATGTGAAAGAACTGAAAATCCTTGAAAGTTTTTTGGTCATCACTCATGACCAACTTGAACTGCCTGAGAAGAAAGATCCGAAAGAGAATGTGGGATTCTTTGTAAAGGCAGTGACACCCTATCTTAAGGCGATAGATGATATCATTCGACGACGATTCGGTACGATAGTAATCCGTATTTCCACCCGAGACAAGCCACTTATTTTGCATCGCCAATCGGTAAAAGGAAAACAGCTACTCACGGCAAATGAACTTCTGGCAGAAATTAATATTCCACTAGAACTTAGACTTGCAATTCGAGAAGCTCTATTTCGAAGTAAACCTGGTCCAAAAATTCAAGTAAAAAGTCAGAAAAAAGCCGAAGAGACCACTGTGAAACCATCCTCTCTCACATTAGAAGACGGACGCGTCATCCTCTATTCTCCTGGCAGCCTTCAAGCCCAAGAATTTATTGAGTTAGGGAAGGTCCCTTACCACTTCGAAAGTAAGGAAGGACCAGTAACAGCCCGAGAAATCATAACCAGTTTCCTTCAATTCGAAAACCAAACGGTAGCCCAATTACTTGAAGAATACAGCGAGTTAGCGTTTCTACCGTTTTTCTTTGACCTCTATTTGGAGCAAGGTGGCATTCCAATTAGAAATGTCGCACTTTTTGATGGTAAACTCATCATTGGAAGAACCCCAGATTCAAATGTCAATAAAGGGGAATTTGAAATATTTCTAGCAAAAGCAGGAATTGACAAACATCTATTGAAAAGCTAATCTCAAACGCATCTCTAAAAAGCTTGAATAATTGTTACAAATTTGTTTTAATAGCATTGACACCAAGATTGAAAGCTTTGTGATTGACTTCCTTTAGGCGACGAATTTTTGTGATTTCCTTCTCCAGCATCGGAGTTTTTATTGGCGTAAGATCGGTCCCTACCAGGGCGCCTACCATTACTGTATTCATTACTAATGGATTCCCAGCTTGTTCTGCTAATTCCACCGCATCAAGTGTAAATAAACGTGAGCAGAGTGTTCGAAGCCGTGTTTCAACTTCATCAATTGGAGGGTATTCAAGTTGACCAGAGAGCACCTCAACTGGATAGACTGGATGCATGTTCACGATGGCAACGCTTGAAGGATTAAGATAGCGAGCACCTACTCTGAGTGCTTCAATAGGTTCAAAGCCCAAGAGTAAATGGGCGGAGTGTAGTGGGATAAGCGGCCCAACATCATGTTTACTTATCCGAATATGAGACATTACCGATCCACCACGTTGGGCAGCTCCATAGGTTTCTCCAATCGCTGCAAAGAAACCCTTAGTAATTGCTGCATCAGCAATTAAGCGTGAAGAGAGGACATTCCCTTGACCACCCACACCAGCAATCACAATGTTGAATGGATCAGCGTATGTCAATTTGCTCACTCCTCAATAGCGTGGATAGCATTGTGAGGACATACCTCAACACAAACTCCACAGCCATTACATAAAGTTATATCAATTCGCGCTTTATTGGATTCATTATCCCAGACACATGCAGGGCAATTGAATTCTACTGAGCAGATCTTACATTGTTCTCCAAAGCATTTGTCTGTATCAACTGTAAATAATGGAATGGGTTCTTGCTGTTGTCGTCTTTGGCGATTAGTGATTAATGCACATTCTCGTCGAAAGATGATAGCTTCACTGTCAGCTGAGCTCAGGGCTTTGAAGATGGTATCGATTGATTCTTTGATGTTAAATGGATCCACAACTGAGATGGATTGAAAACCAATCCCCTGAAGCACTCGCTCTATAGGAACCTTAGTAGCCACATCTCCTGTTGCTGTAAAGCCCGTACCAGGATGTGGCTGAAACCCTGTCATTGCAGTAGCGTTGTTATCTAGCACACATACAATCGCCTTTGATTGATTGTAGATAATATTGACAAGCGCGGGAAGACAAGCATGATAAAAAGTTGAATCCCCAATCACTGAAACAACTGGGTCATCTAAACCAAACTGATCCAGCTTGCCAAGGCCACTAGCGATTCCAACTCCAGCACCCATCGAATGCTGATTACGCATAACTCCATGATAGAACACGCCGAGTGAATAACAGCCGATATCTCCGGTGACAATCCCTTTACCTTTATTGCGTTTAATCGCTCGGTAAATACTATAATAGGCCGGTCGATGAGGACAACCGGGACAGAAGGTGAGAATTCGCCGGGGAACAATATCAGGAGCATCTTTTACACGGCTTAGATATTCTTCCTGAACTGGAGAAAATTTTAGATTTTTCAAAGATGTTATTGCCTTAATTGCTAGATTGATGTCAATTTCGCCATAACTTGGTATGTGCCCAGATAATTTTCCAAAAAATCTAGGAATTGTCTTAGATGACAACTCCGAAGCTAGGCTGCGGACTTGCTCTTCTAAATATGGATCAACCTCTTCGAAGAAGAGTACATCAGTTGTCGTCTCTAGTCGTTTAAGAATCAATGATTTGGGTAATGGTGCAAGTGTAGCAATTCTAAGAATCCCGACATCCTGCAATTGGAGAATATCAACTGCCTCTCTTGCATATTTCCAAGCTATACCTGATGTGATAATTAGTAGGGAGGGTTTCGACGGTCCATCATACCGATTCCAAGGTGATTGTTCAAATTCCTCTTCACGGATTTTATCTAACTTAGCATGTAGCAATCCATGTCGTAAATGAGGGCGAGGAAGATTGTGTAAGGGAAGATTATAATCAAATTTCGCGGTTCTTTTTTGCCGAATAGGTTTTCCTAATTTGAATGGAGCTCGACTATGAGCTAAACGTGTTGTTTCTCGTACCATGACAATGATACCAAATTTTTCAGATAAATCGAAGGCATAAGACATGATATCCTTTGCTTCTTGATGAGTAGATGGTTCAAGTACAACGATATCAGAATAAAACCCTAAGGGTCGGGCATCACCTTCAGTTGTGGAGCTGTGAGCAAATGGATCATCCGCTACTACTAAGACCAATCCGCCTGATCCATGACCGGTATAAGCAATGTTGATTAAGGAGTCTAGTAATACGAAGAGCCCGTTTAGCTTCATTGAAGCCATGGCTCGAAGACCTGCCCAGGCTGCGGCTGTGGCGGCTTCAAAGGCGACTTTTTCATTGACACTCCATTCTACATAGAGGTTAGTATCTTTGGCAACTGTGGCGAGATTCCCTAAAATCTCTGAAGATGGTGTACCAGGGTATGCTGCAGCGAAATGAACGCCTGCCTCGAAGGCACCACGAGCAATTGCATCATTACCCAAGCCGATGACCATATCACCAGCTTTACCGGTCATTGGGGATTTACTCATTTCTATACACACCATCACAATTGGAAAAAGTATAATGGAGTTATTACGTGAAGGTCCTGTTATAATAAAACCTTTTAGCCACAACCAACCTCGTAAAGAAATACTAACCAGAAACGACGAATAATCGTACAATTACACCATAACAATAGTTGATGAGGTATGAACAGAAAACCAAAAAAGATGAGAATTGTAGATTTTCATATACATGTGGGAAAACGTGAACATTGGAATCCCGCAATACACAAGCTCTTCAAGAAACTAAATCCAGGCCTTTATGAGATACAAAATGAAATCA
>JABXGY010000138.1 GCA_016550395.1 archaeon
CCTCTGCATTATCGGAATTATTTGGATGCGAAACGGTAAACGCACCCAGTCCCATCCTCGTTCTCAATCCAGCCCATCATCTCTCTTCTTCCCTGCTAGTACAAATTCCCACGAGATAAAATGGGAATCCTCATCAGATGCCACAGAACACCAGCTTAATATCCTTACCCCCGAGGTCCACCGACAACTCATCCAAGCAATGAAAGAATTTGGATTATACAAGGCTGAGACTAAGGAACGTCCAAAAAATCGTATGGTATTGACCTGGGAAAAAAACGGTAATGAACTCCACATTAGGTTGAAAGGGAAAAATCTTGAACTGGTAAACCAGCTCTTCCGCATCTTCTCAAAAGAGTTGAACTCCAAAACAACAGAAGGTGATAACCCCCATGATTAACTGGTTCAATTCTCTCTCTATCATTATCATCATAGGGTTTTTTATTGAGATTCTAATTGCACGGCATATCTATCGAAAAACCCGACAAGGCAAACAATCCAATGGTTTTGCAAAACAACGTTTCTTCCTTGTTTTCACACAACCTAGTCAAAATCAAGGATCGCCCAATTACTCCACAAATAATAACAAAATAGACGTGAATCTACAACCCCACACAAAGGAAATAATCCTGCCCTTAACGAACCAATCTCAATATAAACAATCATGGACACAATTTGCCCTCTATACCTGTGTATCCAGTATTTTTTGTATCACATTCCTTGTTGGAAACTATCTACTTCGACCCTACACTTTCCAATGGGTCCTAATCTTTCTACCCCTTCTTGTTCCCCTTCCCTTCCTATCAATTCCATACCTGCTCGAACTTAAGCCCTACTCAACCTTCAGTCTTCTACTCAGCGGTCTTGGTTTCGGTCTCTTCCTTTTACTCATCATTTAAAGGTGAACAAAAAATGTGTGCAAAAGAAGAATCTTGGTTTGAAACTACTTCTACGCAAACACATGTTCTCGCAGCCCAAGCCGGTACTCACTCGCCCCTGCGCCAACGATCAACTGTCTCACTACAAGATGAAATGCGCTTTGCTGGGTGGTTCTGGCGAAGCACAGAAGATCAACAGCAGACACGGTCTAGTAGATTCTGGTTTCTAACCCTCACCATAAATACTGTTATTTGCATCATACTCATCCCACTCATCACAATACCTATAGCAATTGGGCTCTTTCTCCTATTACAAAGTCTTTGTACCATCATCTTGGTTCCACGTACTCGACAAATTCTACGAAATATCTTCAAAGGCAGGAAACATCCTAGTACTACTGAAAATCACCAAATCTATCCACTTGCTGACGTGGAATTTTTTCTTACACCCAATCAGGAAGTACTACTGATGGCGCACAAAGGAGGAGTCTCTGCGACAGCACTCTTAGTCATCGATAAAGTTCCAGTCGGTATACGCGGAAATATGTCAGCCTTTATCCGAGCCATTTACAGTGCAGGCGTTCCCCTCTTCTATGCTCTATTACATGCACCTGTTCCCAGTCAATCCCTGGCAAGTCATGCGGCCCTCTCTGATGCTGCACAAAAAAGGTTGGGTAATCTCGATAATACTCAGCAAGCTGCTTTTACATGGCGATGGGGTGGAATGTGGAAAACTCGGTTACTCTTAGGAACACGCCGAGATAGCTCAATTCACAATGATAGTGTATCCGAAGAAGTCCTTGAAAATCAAACACAACATGACATCCAAACCTTACAAATTGCCTTCCGAACAGCTTACCCTCATATCCGTCTTCGACGCCTTACCGGATCCGAACTTGAAGATGGTATTCGATCACTTCTCCTCCAAGGGAAACCACCCAATTTTTTCTGACTGGGGCGGAATCTGTTCGCCTCTTCCTGCGGATTCCGCCATTACTCGCTAAGGGTTTAGGCAGTTCAATCCCAGCTGAATTCATAATTCCTGAAAACTTAGAATCAGATCTCTTCCTTGGACATACTTATGAGACAGAAACTATGCAATCAGAAACCCGGGTGGGTCTCCGCTTTGACGACCTTTCTGCTGGTCTTCTTACTCTAGGTCACACCGAATCTCGAATCCAAACTAATCAACGAATAGCAGTCGAAGCATCGCGTCGAGCTTTTGCTTACATTATCATTACCACAAAATCTACCTATCAAAACCTTGTAGAATACACACCTGTATGTCGAATATTCAAACTAGGTCAGAATCTCCGCATCAACCCCTTAGATACTGAAAACCTTGATGAAATAAATTCCTATATTGATCTGCTGACTGCCGCCTTGCACCCTTTTGCGCTCTCCGATAAACAGTGGTTACTTCTCCAAAGATTACTAGCAAACGTCTATTCAATTCATTCACCACCCACATTGTTAGATCTGCTTGACGAGATTCGTGCCTATCAAGCCCGAGGTGAATTCACTGACTTTAGTGAACGCCGAGATGCACAATTTCTCGAACGGCTGTTTTCCTCATTAACTTCTGGTCTTGCTGGAGCCTGTTTTACTGGGAATTCACACCCCGAGTTTACACAGCTCATCTCCAGTGGTATCACGGTGATTGAATGCCCAACATTTAATCGACAAATCCACACTTTCCTGGTTAACTTAATTCTAGCTAAAGCGTGTGCATCACGGCTAGAACACAAACCAAGCACACTTATTCCTCCCCTTATCCTTCTCATCGATGATGCCGACTTGTATCTTTTCAATTCCAAAGGTACATACCAAAAAGAAATGGAAGGTATCAAAGATATTCGTCATTGGCAACACCGCTTATCCCAATCGGATATCGCCCTTCATCTCAGTGGTAACCATCCAGCTCAGCTTTACCCTGAAACCCTGGGATTATTTGGCACTCTCATCGTTCATCAACTGAAACTCAAACGAGACATCGATGCTATCCAGGTTCCCCTCAAACTCTCTGGTATTCGCACTAGCCCTTACTCGACAAAACGTGAAAGTCATCATCAACGAGAATTACTCCGTGTCTTAGAGCCTGGAACAGCTCTAATGACTCGTCCCGATATACAAACAGCAATTCCTGTTCATATCACTGCACTACCTCCCCGACCCCTTGGAACAGCCTACGCTCCAGTCACGGCTCAACTCCCCAGTCAACCTCTTGCAGTTCTACCTTCGCCTACTATGCTCCACAAAGATTTCACCAACTACGTAGAAGAGGCCGTTCGCATCCTTGGGCTATTACGTGAATACCAACTTACGCCTACTGCTCTTTCGCAAAGTAGCGGATATGCCGAGGAATTAGTTACCTACCTCTTAGAAACCCTCATCTCGCATCGATACATCCAATCTCATGAAATGGGAAAACGCCCCTATCGTCGTACAGTTTTCACAATTACTACAAAGGGGGAAACTGCCCTTGCTGAATACGCGCAATATCTCACAATTTCAAGTCCAACCAATTCTCCCCAACCCTGAATTCACCTGGACCACTGAGTCCATAACTTCTAATACCAATGTTGAACAGGCTAGTTAGAAGGTTCCTGTGAGGGTTACGTGTGAATACAACGAGACTCGGTCGAGTAGCTCGAGAAGCTTTACTCTTGATTCGCAAATTCATGGGTCAAGGCGACTTTTATAACGCCTCCGAAGCGTCCCTCAAAGCCGCTGAAGCCTTCAAGGAAATCGCGAAACATTCTACAGGCTCCGCTCATAAAATCGCCTACAAACGCGCAAAAATTCTTGTGGAAATCACTAAGGTGCTCCGTCGCGGTGAAAGTTTACCCATAGATCTCGTTGAGGCGTTAGACAGTTTCTATCCAATCTCCACACGCCCCTCAACCTTAGACAGTGGCGAATCACAACCTTCACCTACAAGTGAAGAAGCACCTCCTGAATCGCTGGTCTCTAATACTAATGACGAAGAAGTGCAAGAAGAGGAACACATAGAACTAACTCAACATCAATTACTCAATGGCATTGCTATCGCGTGCAAGGTGGTTGAAATGTTAGATCGAGCTAGTCAAAGCATCCGTATCATGGTGCAGAATCTAACAGACGTTAAAACCATCACTGTTGGTACCGAAAGCTGCGAAGTAAATCTTATCGACCGGCTCGTTTCAAAATCTCAAGATGGAGTCATGGTTAGAATCATCATTCGAGAACCTGAAGCCTTTGGGGCAACCTCAAAACATTTCCAAGAAGCTGTTGAGAAACTACTTCAGGACTCCTCTACAATTGAAATTCTTGTATGTGCCCAAATGCATATCAAAGCTCTCATCATTGACGGAACCGAAGTCCTTGAGGGCAGCGCGAATTTCACTGCGAAAGGTCTGTCCGGTATTGGTGAACAAGCCACATCAACAAACAATTTTGAATTTGTATCCCAATTCGTCGACCGCTTCGATCAATATTGGGTCCACCAAAGTTCAGAATGTACAACCTGTAAGAACCGAACATGCGAGGTGCACCCACTAACTCGCCGAATACAATGAGCAATCTCTTTGACCCACTTCCGGATCTGATTGGTAATGACAAAATTATTTTTCAGAATTATTTGGTAACTGAAATTATTATCACAAAGCTGTCGAGAAGAGTTTAACCACTTCACTTTTCAACAATTAATCTGGCTTAATTTTCTAGACAAAGAATTATGATGGGTTTAAATTTGTTTCAGAGTAATCTTAGGGTTTTTTTCAGTATTCTAGCAGTAGAAATCTGTTTTTTCTTTATCTATCGTGGGCTTTAAATATGCATCAAAGGCTCTTGGAGTTTTTTAACGGCAACCGCTGAGCAGGGGGCGAAACTAGGCTTGGCGACTACGGCGCGTACACAAGAAACTAAAATAGAAAAACCAAGTTTGAATCAACGCCGGCACCAACGGCAAATGGTCAAAAAACGTCTGCAATCGATTCAAGCAGATATTACGGAGTTGACCGACCGAACGCCCCCTTTACCAACTCGTATACGATTCTTTAGTGATGAAACACTTACTAATCCCACTTTCTGCGGGACTTTTAATAATTCTGAGTTTCGATTGGCAACTCAGCTTTTCAATCGACCATTTCTCCTTGACAGCGTGCTCTATCGAGAAATGTACTCTATTCTACTTCCATCAGTGGTTCGGGAGGTTTCTGAGAGCAGAGATCTTGGGCTCCTTTGTGCTTTTCATCATTTACCCTCAGCTGCGCATGAACAATTCCTAAGACTGTGGCAGGTTGTGTCACCTCGTCGGTATTATGGAGACATCGTATACAATGCTCCCATGACTTTTCCTCTCTTCAACCGTGTTACACAAGGCACATTCCTCCGCCAAGTCCTCCCTATCCTTCAGGAACTTGAACCTGCAATCACTCCCCTGACACCTCGTGAATATGTTGAATTAATTGAAACATTTATGCTGAACTTTACTTCGACTTTAAACGAACAAGAACTCTATGTCCTCCACCTTATCCAAGAAAACCCCATGGCAACGCTCAAGCAATTACAGGAACAATCTTCCCTCTCCATCGGAAGTTTAAGTAATTATGTGACAAGTTTTCGTGAGAAACTGCTTCTTTCACGATTCTACCGTATCGATTTTCCTCGAATCCGCCTTAACCATGTAGCGATTCTGGCTTATCCAGCACCAGGCAGTCGAGTTAGTCGTTATTTAGAACAATGTCCTTATTTGCGAAAGATCCACCGCTTTGGTGGTGCTGGTGCGCCTTATCTCCTCAGTTATATTCTTCCACGGCTCCGACTCAGTCGATTACAGAGCTGGCTCCAGGAACTTGTAGGGCTTGGTCATCTCCTTCGATATCGGTTCTATCCCCTAAATGGTGTCTTTAATGGTTATAATCTCCGCAGTTATCTAGCCCATGATTCAGCTGTTCCTATTGCTGAAAGGTTCCGATGGGTAGCTTGGATACGATATCTACGCGACATCCTCATTCGTGAGGGGTATGGCGAAGTCCTCACACAACCTAATATCTATCAATATAGTGAATCCAATATTGAATCCGTAGAACTGGAATCTATTGATTACCAGCTCCTGGCCAATATGCACCCTGATAGTACGGCAGACAGCCTTGCTCATCTATTAGGAGTGTCAGCCCATGTAATTCGACGTCACCAGAAAAAAATATTCGACCATGGAGTGGTTTTCGATCGTCCAGATCTGAGTATGTATCATCTTGGATTTAATGAATCGATTTTCATTATACTCGAAGGTAGTGAATACACAGTCCGTAACTTTCTTGCTGGTTGCCTGGAGGCTCCTATGTATGGGGGCTCTATTTTCAATCACCCAACACCTGGTTGCATAGTCGCTTTTGGTCTCCCAACTGGTCTAGCTCTTAAGGTTGGACGAGAACTTGACCGTTTATTCTTAGAACAAGACGAATTCGACGCTGCTGTATTTTATGGGAATGGTTCGAAGGATTTCATGTTAACACCTGTCCTCAAACGATGCCAATATAATATTGAATTAAAGCAATGGGAATGGCATCGAGAATATTTCCCAACGGCTTTCGATTATGTAGAACCACAACATCGTGAACTCCACTGCTATGAACACAACCAAGTTAGAAGATGATGATTAAAGG
>JABXGY010000139.1 GCA_016550395.1 archaeon
CCAAAGGAGGAAACATGAATGGCAGTACTTGAAGTAAAAAATCTAAAGGCATATTTCTTCGTTGAAGCAGGTGCTGTGAAAGCTGTTGATGATGTCAGCTTTGATCTACAACGTGGTGAGACATTGGGACTTGCTGGAGAATCAGGTTGTGGTAAATCAACCACAGCCTATGCTTTGTTGAATTTGCTTCCCTATCCTGGACGAATTGTTGAAGGACAAGTCCTTCTGGACGGGGAAGATCTCACACAAAAAACACAGGCTGAAATGCGACAAATTCGTTGGGAGGAAATCTCCATGGTCTTTCAGGGAGCCATGAATGCTCTTAACCCTGTTCTCCGCATTAGCGACCAAATTGTCGAGGCTATTGTACTCCATGAAGATATCTCTACGGATGAAGCCTACAAAAAGATGGAAGATATCCTCGAAGTTGTTGGCGTCGATCCTACCCGTGCTCACAACTATCCCCATGAATTTAGCGGGGGTATGAAACAACGTGTCATGATTGCCATGGCATTAGTCACAGAACCCAAAGTCCTTATCGCCGATGAACCTACCACTGCCCTCGATGTCACTGTTGAAGCCCAAGTTCTCAAACTGCTTCAAAGTCTGCAACAGAAATTCCAACTCTCTGTGATCCTCATTACTCATGATCTTGCCACTATTGCTGAAGCTTGTGATCGTGTCGCAATCATGTATGCTGGCCAAATCGTTGAATTCGCAGATGTTATCACCATTTTCAAGGAACGACTCCATCCCTATACGGAGGGGCTCATTCGTTCTGTCCCTAGTCTTCTGGGTACTGAACTCCTAGTTCATATTCCAGGTGCCCCACCTGGTCTCATTTTTCCGCCATCTGGATGCAGATTCCATCCCCGATGCCCAATTGCAACGGAGATTTGTTTAAATCAGGAACCCGAATTTCGTGAAATCAAGGAAAAACACTTTGTTGCTTGTCACCATGCCGACAACTTGTGGGGCAAAAATGTTTGGAAGTGATCATTATGGCAGCTACAGAACCGCTTATCCAAGTTCGCAACCTGAAAAAATACTTCCCCGTCCGTCGAGGGCTCATCGCCCAGCTTTTTAGCCGTGAACAAATCTGGGTCAAAGCCGTCGATGATGTATCCTTTGACATCTACAAGAATGAGGTCTTTGTCCTCGCGGGTGAATCAGGATGTGGCAAAACCACAACGGGCCGCGTTCTCCTGAACCTCACTGAGCCTACTGAAGGTGAAATCACTTACGCTGGAATTAACCTGACCGAACTTACCAAACGAGAAATGAAAGTACTACGTCCGAAACTCCAAATTATCTTTCAAGACCCATTCGAATCCCTAAATCCCCGACTCTCAGTCCATGATAGTATCGCTGAAGGACTCCGAGTGAATCGTCTCACCGAAAATCGTGAAGAGCTCATAGAACGAGTTAAGATGGCAATGGAAGACGTCCGGCTAATTCCCCCCGAAGACTTCCTTTATCGGTACCCCCACATGCTTAGTGGCGGACAACGCCAACGCGTAGTCATCTCACGGGCTATTGTTACCCAGCCTGAGTTCATCGTCGCAGATGAACCCGTATCCATGCTTGACGCTTCAATCCGTGCTGAAATCCTGCACCTCCTCAAAGACCTCATTAAAAAATACGATTTAACCTACCTCTACATCACTCATGACTTAGCCTCAGCGCGGTATGTTGGTGACCGCATTGGTATCATGTATCTTGGCAAAATTGTTGAGTATGGTCCCGTGGGCTTAGTAATTGACAACCCCAAACATCAATATACGGCGATTCTGGTTTCAGCTGTACCAATTCCAGATCCAACACTTGTTCACACACGCCGGGCACCAGTGGGTGAAGTACCTTCCCCCATCAATCCACCGCCTGGATGCCGCTTCCATCCCCGATGTCCAATGGCTGATGAACAATGCCGCCTTGAAGAACCACCCTTCAAAGAGGTCGAAAAGGACCATTACGCCGCCTGCTGGCATTGGTTTGATCGAAAACAATGGGAAAACGAAAAATAGTGAAAATTTACTTCACTTCATATTTTATTTTCCCATATAGGCAGTGAGTAGAGAAAAAGCTGAGTACCTGAAGGGAGAACTTAGAGATATAAGGCTTCAATAAACTTCGTTTCTTGTGGTATAACTCGCTTCAAATATTTTTGCTGTGAGAATAATCCAAAAAATTCTATCAATTCTTCTAATTTACCACGGATATCAAGGATTACTTTCTTCTCAATATCCTCTTGCATTATTGTGGCTTCAATATTGCGAA
>JABXGY010000022.1 GCA_016550395.1 archaeon
GGCTTCACCGAATAATAGTTGAGCCGCCGACGCAAGATTGTCAGCTATTGCTGAGCGAGTTATACGTAGTGGTGTACCATACAAATCAGGAACCCCACGAAAATCTTTGACCGGTTCAATCCCAGCGATTGCCACTGCTAGCCCAACAGTTCCTAGTCTGAGCGGTTGAGTACGGCTGTCTGAAATAATTATACCTAGCTCCTGACCAGTTTGGTTTTCTAATTCAGTTTTTATTCGCCAGGCTTCATCTGTAGGCTGACTGGGTAAAAGAACGACATGACCTGGCGGCGCATTTGAGCGATCGATTCCAGCGTTTGCCATTAAGGTGTTATCTTTAATTGTTAATAACACATGAGGTACTCCACCAAGAATTTCATCAGCCTCTTCCAGAATTAGTTGGGCAAGGGATGCATCAAGCGCATACTGCTCTGAAAGTTTCAGAGCAGGCAGGGTAACTTCTACCTTCGCTAATTCGCGAATTCGATTTTGACTTGTAGCTACTACTGTTTCTGCGATTACAAAGATGTCATGTGTGCTTGGAACTAATCTCTTTTTGACCATCGCCGTTAAGATAATTTCAGCTAAATTATCACCAGGTTGTATAATTGGTGTGAAAAGTCCATAGAGCTCCATATTTCATTCACTCTCTTTGATTGACATAAGGGCATTAACCATCTTTACACAGTCCTGTGTTGCACGGATATCATGGGTACGAACAACGTGCACTCCTTTCTGAAGCGATATTGTCAAGGCAGCAAGAGTCCCATAAAGCCTATCTTGCGGCGAAGAATAACCAAGCACTTTGCCGATGAAATGCTTTCTTGATAACCCTAACAAAATTGGTTGTTCGAGAACACGAAGCCGTCGAAGATTTCGTAGTATTTCTAAATCGCATTCGAAAGGTTTGCCAAATCCAATCCCGGGATCAACGACGATGTGGTTAGAAGGAATTCCTGCAGACAAAGCAATTTGAAGACTTTCCTGCAACGCCAGGATGATCTCATGAAATGTTGCTCGATCTCCAGGTCGATTTCCTGCCGCCATTAATACACAGCTTACACCACTATCCTGAATCGTCTTCGCCATATCAGGATCATGTTTTAACCCAGATACATCATTAACAATCGTGGCTCCATACCTAATCGCAGTTTGAACAACTTGAGTTCGTTGCGTATCAATAGAAATAGGAACATCCCAATTTTGTGCTATCTGTCGGATAATCGTGGCAACACGACGTTTTTCCGTATCAACCGATACTTCTGGAGATCCAGGTGCTGTGGATACACCTCCAACGTCAATGATGTCAGCGCCTTCCTCGATCATCCTTTTAGTAGCGGAGATAGCCTCCTTCTGAGAGGCGAAATAGGATGGTGAATAAAAGGAGTAAGGATCTAGATTTATAATCCCCATGACCGCAACATCTTCACGATCACCAACTGTTATGCAACCAAGTTGTACTTGCATGGAACCCATTTGTAGTCACCGAAAACTTAATGCCACTTGCCTAAATAAGAACTCGACCGTTTTAGAGAGGTTCCCATTATGACGAACTCACAGTTACTTACAACCCATTTGCACGATTGGCATGTAACACATGGCGCAAAAATGGCTGAGTTTGCTGGCTTTCATATGCCTTTGTGGTACAAGGCAGCTATTCCAGAACATCTTGCTACACGGACAGCCGCAGGATTATTCGATGTTACTCATATGGGTAGAGCGATGATTACCGGTTCTGAAGCAACTCAATATCTCGAGTATCTCTTACCTACTCGAATTCAGCGACTAGACACAGGGGGAGGAACGTATAGTGCCTTTTGTACAAAGAAAGGAGGAATCGTAGATGACCTTTTCCTCTTTCGTCGAGCTGAAAATGAATATTATGTTGTAGTAAATGGTGCTAACCGCAAGAAAGACTTTGCATGGATGAATAAACATGCAAAGGGGTTTGGAGTAAAAGTTGCAAATATCTCAGATACAACTCCGATGTTTGCTCTTCAGGGACCAGCTGCAGTTAAGATCCTGCAAAAACTTACTACGACTGACTTGTCATCTGTACCACGTTTTAGTTCTATTCAGATAAAGCTAGACGGACATGAAGTCATTGTTACACGGAGCGGATATACCGGTGAAGATGGGGTTGAAATTGCACAACTAGATGTAAGTCCTGATGAAAAGGAAAAGGCAGTTAATCTATGGAATAATATTCTGGATAAGGGACAAGAAGAGGGCCTTGTCCCTGTTGGATTAGCAGCCCGTGACACATTACGTTTAGAAGCGGGGATGATTCTATACGGTAACGACATTAATGAACAGACTTCACCATACCAGGCCCGTATTGGTTTTATCGTCCATTTAAAGAAGAAAACGTTTCTAGGTAAAGAAGCACTAGTAACTGAGAAACAAGATAAGCCTCAACAATTACGCGTTGGGCTCATTATGCTAGGAAAAGGTATTCCCCGAACAGGAAACCCAATTTCTGCAAAAAACGAAATAATTGGGGAGGTCACTAGTGGCTCAATCTCTCCATTAATTCAAAAAGGCATTGGTTTAGGTTATGTCCAACGTGCCTTTAGGAAATCAGACACTTTAGTGCATGTTGAGATTGGAAAGAGAAAACGCTGGGCAGAGGTTATTCACCCGAAAAAGATGCTTTCCCGAATTAAAGCACTGTCCAGTTCAAATAATTAGAAAAAGCAAGTTATCTAGAACCCCAATCATTTTCAAGTTCTTCTTTAAAGGACACGAGTAATTTTGCGATGGGGTGTTTCGGGTTTAAATGCAGAATTCTTCGTCGTCGAAAGAACCGAATATCAGAAACTATACCAGCTTTAATCAAAGGCAAAAGGCACCGCTCCACTGAGGAAACTGATACCTGAGCACGTCTGGCTAGCATCGATAGATGCATTGTCGTATCCTTTTGTTCAATTAGCACTTCTAATAGTCTTATTTGTGGAGTATCACCGAAGAGCTCTTTTAATCGACCCATTGGATGAAGCCAACCTCACCGCTAGAAAGGAAGCTACTACCAATACAAGGTGTTGTGAGGAAAAAAGTGTTGCTCGAATGTTATCTTCTTTGATGAAATTCACAATGGGAGAACCCGTGTACCGATTTTTCCATTTTTTATTGCTAAGAGTATGTTTTCAGGATTTGATCCATTAACAAACCAAATCTCAATGTTAGCTCGTTTAGCAATATCCAAAGCACGTTTATCAAAAAGTGGATATGTTCCTGGTTCAGTTTCTAATGAGCTTACAATTTCTTGTAACTGCTCGATCGTCAATTCTGGAAGAAGTTTTACTTTCGTGGACCTCTTGGGGTCCCCATTATAGACACCTTCTACGTCCGTGGCATTGATTA
>JABXGY010000140.1 GCA_016550395.1 archaeon
ACCGGAAGTGAAGCGCGAATCATTCGAAATACCGGACAATATAGGCGTTTCAGGGCCGATTCAGACAGATACAACTCCTATGGATATTATCGAAACGCTCAAAGAGGCCAGGAAAAATGAGATTATTGGTGTGGATTTAAGGGATGGTAATGCATGGTGGGTAACTCGTTTGCTGGCTTTAAGTGCCGGGGCTGTACGTGCGGGATCACCTAATGCATTCGTTTTCGTTGGTAAAAGACAAAATGTTGAACATATATTCCTGGGTTGGGCAAAGCCGGAAGATATTTTACAGGCCATTCTTAATGACAAGAAAGAATATGAATCAAGATACCAAAAGGCAATGCGAATAGCAAGACAAGTGTTTATGTATGGTTTCAACGAACTAATTCCACAAAATACTACACTTCATCATGATGTATTTCGTTATACTGGTAATGCTGAATTTGCAAATCTTGGCGAAGAGGTATCAGAACAAATACTCATGGATCAGTTAGCAATATCGGCTGCTGATCCAGGAGGATCGCTTGAAGCACCTCCTGACCGTCTTACCTATGGCCGGTTTAATGATTTGTTCGGACATTGTCTGTATTATGATTCGATTGATATAGAGTGGTCAAACGAAGAAAAATTTACAAAATTTCTGAGTTCTAAAGCACCTTACGTAGCCCTTATTCGAGACGGAAAATTTGAAAGTATGATTAAACGTGAAGATGGAGAACGCCTGATTATTCGTGAATTGTTTTTACAAGCTCAGGCACAAAATAAACGAAAATGATTTAGGGGAACTACACAATGCCAACCGGTTACACGCGTAGCCCAAAACTTCTGAAAGGCGCCTTTGTAAAATTATCAGAAGAGTTTTTAGGACCAGTGCCAAACATCATTGTTTTCCAATTTAATCCGGAAACAGTGAGTCGTACCCTAACTCCTTCTTCGGCCACAGGTAAGGAAGGGGGACGATGGGGAGAGGAGACCACCGCTGAGCCTTTTGACCCTGGCGAAGAGTTTAACTTGAAACTGGAACTCGATGCTACCGACGCATTAGAAGAACCTGAGAGTCACCCTGTAGCGGTGATATCCGGTGTGGCTGACCGAATCGCTGCCATGGAGATGTTGCTCTACCCTGTAGGTGACAGTCTACTTGGAGAGGCTCTTCCTTCTCTATTCGGTTCAGGTGATGCCGTACCACGTGGTAGCGTACCTATTGTCCTTTTTGTCTGGGGACCCGGACGTATATTGCCGGTAAGACTTACAAGTTTTTCTGTAGAAGAACAGGCCTTTTCACCAACTTTATATCCAACACGTGCAAGCGTTACTGTGGGTCTGCAGATTCTAACAGAACAGGCTTTTAAAAAACTGGGCAGAAAATTAAGTGCAAGTGAAGAATTTGCGATCACAGCATACAGGTATACCAGAAAACAAAAGGAAGCCCTAGCACGTGCAAATATAGCAAATAACGTCGAGTCGATCTTGGGAATGTTGCCATTTTAGGAGTAGATATGTTCGATGATAAAAGTCGTTACGCAAATCTAAAACCATATATAGTAGTCGATCATAGAGGTCGTAAAGTCTCTGTTGTGCCTGTACCTAAGGCATCAGAAGAAGTTTCTGTCGGTACTCACATTCTAAAACAGGGACAGCGTCTTGATCATCTGGCACAAAAATATTTGGGTGATCCTGCAGGATTTTGGCGCATCTGTGAGCTGAATAATGTCATGCTTCCCGAAGCGTTGACTGAAGCAGAGGAAATTGCTATTCCACGAAAGAGATTATAAATGGGACTGGGAATTGCAATAGCTGTAAATGGTTCTATTGATAAAGAGCTGGCACAAGCCACTACCGTAGAGGTAAATGAGCGCATGGGTGAAACCACAACCTACAGCATATGTTATGAAGTGGATATAAGTGAGGGTGATTTACCATCACTAATAGATAAACGTCTTGACGTAGGTTCAGAACTTTCGATTTTGGTTCCCGTTGAAAATGCTACACATTGCTTGGTCAAAGGTCCGGTCCATGGTCATCAGATTCATATTGAGCATGGTGGTGCCGGTTCATGGATCGAGGTAAAAGGTTCAGATAGTTCTATTATTATGGATCGCGAAATGCGATCAGTTGCATGGTCGGATGTAACTGACAGCGATACGGTGCAGAGTATCATAGCTAATTACGGATACACACCTGATGTACAGTCCACGACTGCAGGCCATTATCAAGACAAACATGTACTAGTACAAAGAGAAAGCGATCTACGATTTATATATCGTCTTGCACGGCGCAATGGATTTCTATTCTGGATTACTTGCGACACGTTTGGTAATGAGACAGCTCATTTCAAACGCCCACCTTTAGAAGGACAACCGAGCGTAGAACTGATCATCAATCTAGATTCGCCCAATCTGCAGAATCTTGATATTACCTGGGATGCTGAACGACCCACTAGCGTTGAAGGAACTCAATTAGACCTAAACTCAAAAACAAATTTGGAAGTTGCAGTTGGTGAAACCCCTCAGATGATTCAAGGTAATCTCAGTCTAAAGGAGATAACAGGCGATACAAGATCAATATATCTATCAGCCCCGGCCGATGACGCTGGTGATATTAGAGCTCGCGGTGAGGGCGCCCTCATAGAAGCCGACTGGTTTATTAAGGCGACTTGTCAGTGTACCCTCGAAGGATTGGGAAAAATTGTGTGCAGCCACTCAATTCTGGAATTACGGGGCGCAGGTAGTCGTCATAGTGGAAGATATTTCGTTTCAGGTGTACATCATACTATAGACGCAGCTTCACATCGAATGGATTTAGAATTATTACGGAATGGATGGGGAGCATAATATGGAACATGATCTTATGGACCAATTAGTCGATTGGATTCGAAATCGATATTTCGGAAAGTATCGAGGAATCGTCACTGATAATGTGGATCCGACTTCACGAGGACGGATAAAAGTCGAAGTGCCTGCAGTATTGGGAAATCTGAATGTGTGGGCTATGCCCTGCGTGCCTTATGCTGGAAAAGGTGTGGGTTTCTACAGTTTGCCAGAACCAGGGACAGGTGTGTGGATAGAATTTGAAGCAGGCGATCCTTCTTATGCGATTTGGACCGGTTGTTTTTGGGCTGACAGCGAACTGCCGGACGCTTCGGATGCTGCTATTAAAATATGGAAAACTATATCACACAAATTGCGTTTGGACGATAATGCTGATGACATTCTTATAGAGAACAGTAGCGGAGCTAAACATATCATCAGTAGCAACGGTGTAATCAGTGAAAAAGGTTCTACTAAAACAGAAGTTAGTGATTCTTCCTTTAACGTCAATAATGGCGCTCTGGAGGTCATATAATGGCTGGTCATAGTTTAAACATTAATTCGACATTACAGTGTCCTCACGGAGGATCTGTCAAAATCACAAGTACGAATACTAAAACAAAAGCAAATAATGCGTTTATGGTAACTGCAAATGACACGTTTGTTATAGCGGGTTGCCCATTTATGATCGGCTCTGCTTCGAGTCCATGTTTGACAGTACGTTGGTTGGTCCCTGATTCTCAGGTTAAAATCAATAGTAATCCAACTCTTAGTAGCTCAAATACTGGCATGTGTTTGAACGTTGCTCAAGCTCCGCAGGGATCGGTTGTAATCATTAACACACAAACGAAAGTACAAAGTCGATGAGGAAACCATGAACCAGCGTTTTAAAAGCATCTACTATCCATTTGCAGTTGATGAAAAGATTGGTAGGCTAACAGAAGAAAGCGATTATTCCACCCATGTAGAACAGTTAATTAAACAGGTTCTATTCACTAATCCCGGAGAAAGAGTTAATCGCCCAGACTTCGGATGTGGTCTGCGGCGAATGGTTTTTGCACCCAACAGTGATGTTGCCGCCAATTTTACCGAAATAACTGTCCTACAAGCACTTGAGAAATGGTTGGCTCCCCTGATAAGGGTTGATGAAGTAAAGGTAAAGGCGGTGGAGGAGTTGCTAGAAGTACGCATTATCTATACGCTCTTGACACGCCAGGAGCGTCGTTATCTGAATCTGGAGGTAACGCTATGAGTACTTTGAATCGTTTAGAAGAACTACTAAGTCAAAGCAAAGTAACTGGTATCGATTTTGTGTACATTTATGAAAATCAAGTGATGATTGATGTCTATTTTTTAAGGAATCCAGCAACCTTAGATAGCCCTTTGGTTGGAGATTTGAATAAGGAGCAGATTAGTATCTATAATCCATCAGGTGATACAACCCATTCACCAGTTCCCATAATTGATTTGGATTGGGTAGTTGTGAACGGGCGCGATGTTCTTCAGTTAACAACAAAAACACCGGGTGATTTTACCATCTATAAATTATACATTAAAGACAAACGTATTGATCCTCATTTCAACAATATAATTTTCAGCTTCAAAGCACATTGTGAACATCACGTGGACTGCAAACCACGAGAACATGAATGTCCCCCAGATGTTCCGGTCGACTTCCCAGTGGATTACAAAGCGCGTGATTTTTGGAGTTTTCGACGTGCCTTGATGGATTATGCCTCCCAGCGTTATCCTAACTGGAAAGATCGTCTTG
>JABXGY010000141.1 GCA_016550395.1 archaeon
CTGAGAGAGATTATTGGTTTATTCATCTTTGGTCTTCTTGGGTTTCTCCTTTACTTATTCGGAACTGGTTTGATGCACAAAGCTTGGACCTATTTAGTCGCACTGATTCAAACAGGAAGTTTTCCAATAGAACTCCTTCAAATGTTCTTCATACAGGTGTATCCATTTGGTATTGCTGGATTACACGATGTCGGTATCTTCTTAGCATCTTTGGGTATTATTATACTCTATATCATCTATTTCGTGTGGCTCCTACCACTTGGAATACCAGAACGTAGCAGACGTGGATTCCAATACATTCTGGGATTTCTTCTGGTATTTGGAGCCTGGATTGGAATCTGGATATGCATGCACCGGGCGTTCCTCCTTTCTTTTGAATTTTGGCGAGGATATCTTCCTAATCCCAATTGGTCTATCGGTATATTCCAGCTTACTCCCTTCGCCCTTCACAGCCTCGGATTAGCATTAGTTGGTCTGTTTCTCTTGGGAACACTTCTCGTCATTCTATACAAAGCCTACACGCTCTTTATGGTATCAGGTACCCAATCTGACGTAACAGTTGAAGAGTCAAAATTCACCGCAGTTGAAGCCAGCATTCCTAAAAGCATTGAGTGGCCAATACCTTTCGTCCAAATTAGGAAAGACTGGAAATTCTACTTTCTTGCCTTCCTCCCCTATTTTTCAGCCGCATTTGCTGTTTGGATTTTACTATTCGAAGGTTTCATCGCCCAACTATTTGGTATCCCCATCCTCTGGGCACTACTTCCATGGATTCATTGGACACCTGATTACTATATGATATTTGGAGGCGGATTACTACTCCTCAGTATGCTAGCACTTTGGGGAATCATCGTCTTCATCCGACGGGCGCCAGTAACAGGAATACCAGGGAACAGCTGGTGGTGGCAAGGCACACGGCGCTTCCTCTTCGTAATTCTAACCATAATCGTCATCCTATCCCTCTCTACAGGCTTATTACTCATTACATGGACCTATTTACAACTAGGAACACTAACTACATCCACAGCCTTACTCTGGCAACAAATTGGTGAAACCGCCGTCCTTCTTGGGTTAGTCACTGCGTTCATACTCATTGTTGGCGAACGAGTATCCGAAGCCTAACTTAGGCTAACCAACCATACAAATCTTCATGAAAACTAAGTAGTATACCGTGGGATATTGTCACGAAACCAGGGCGGAACCCTCGCCTTGTCAACACGATCTGAGGACGGCATATAGGGTTTAATATCAATCACTGGTGTTTCGTCAAAGGCATCGATCTGGTCAATGTAGATACGGTGCGTATCATCATCTACTTGATTAATGGCAACAATGGACAAACCTACAGGTGTTGGTCGGGCCGGAGACCGGCTTGCGAAGATTCCTGACAATTCAGCATTCGCTTGTGGGGGGTAATCTTGTAGGTTTGACCGATAAGTAGTGGAGTCACGTCCTGTTATCCACCATAACACAATCATGTGAGAAAATTGGTCCAGCTGAAGCGCACCTGCCCAGTATCGCTCGAGGAGCTCAATGAAAATTTGATCCTCTTTTGGCTTTTTGACATAACCAATGATGGTAGCCTGGAGGTCCATAATTCACTTTGAGTTGCTGGTATGGAAGAATTTTCGCCTTGTTGCAAACCTAGAAAAAACTTTGTCCATACTTACCTTGTCACGTGACATAAATTGCACTCCCTCAAACTCGAGTAGTCGCCGTTTCATCGCCACACCACCTTGGTACCCCCCTAACGATCCATCTGATTTAATCGCACGATGACAAGGAATAAACAAAGGGAAAGGATTACGAGCTAATGCGTTTCCCACTAAACGAGCCCCTTTACGGATACCAACATGCTGGGCAATACGCTGGTAGGTACTAACCCAGCCACGCGGAATACTCGCTTCCGCTAATAGGATGTGTTTTTGGAGAATTGAACATCGTTGCCAGTTAAGGTACTTCAAGTCGAAATCAATAGGACGACCTGCTAAAAACTGCTGTATGGCTCCAACTATCTGAGTAATCTCTGTTGTTTTACCCGGCTTAGCTACGGGGAAGGTCTTACGGATTTGTGTTCGGGGCGAAAGTTTCGGGTTTGACAGAAAAAGCTGTTGAATAAGGAGTTTAGGTTTTACCTCTATCCAGACAAGACTGAGTTCACCAAAGGGTGTAGGGAAAATCGTATACGATTCGGGCATAACAGGCAACCTGTTCAAGCATTTGTTATTTGGGTTCCGGTAGATTTGACACTATTTCTTCTCATAAACCAATACATTTATATAATTGTATAATATTATAGTCTCATGCAATAAGAATATTATCTAACCTAATGAGTCAGGTTAGGTGTTCATCCTTATGGAATTAAACTGGTGGAAAAAAAATGTCCTTACAAAAAAGAAATGCCCGAGATCAAGCTCGCAAGGTTCCATCTCATTATGCTTATTCAATAGTATTTGCTCACCAAATGAAATGCAACTAAAGCCTGCTAACATCTCCTATACAAAATTTCCTTAGGGCTGCATCATGGTGCGGCCCCTCTCTTCTTTTTATCTATTGATTTCGAACTTCTAATTTTTGTTTCATCAGGTTTTTAAGTGCAAACCAGATAGCTTTCATGGTAGGCAGTGGAGGATTGGATGGTTGCGCAAGACGAAAATTACAATTCTCATGATTATCAGCTTGCTCTTATTTTTGCCATTCTTTGCCTTGAACAAGGTTCCATGTTCTCATCTTCAAGTTCAGGATCCGATTTGGTCCTATGCTTATGGTGATGATGGTTGGAATGGTGGGCGTTCTGTTGTTGCTTGCCGAAGTGGAGGATTCATTATAGCTAGCTCGATTTACAACTCTTCTAGTGCAAGTATGGATGCTTGGTTAATACGTCTGAATGAAGTTGGGCAACCGATTTGGGAATATACTTATGGGACAGAGGATAACGATTGGGGGCAGGGAATTGTTGAGTGTGATAATGGCGACTTTTGTGTAGTGTGTATTACTGAAATCAGCGAGGATGTTCATAGTGCTTTTGTGTTCCGAATTAATGCTACTGGGAATCTTCTCTGGCACCGCATCTTTGGCGGACTTGATAACGATTTGCCCTGGACAATAGTTCGATGTCAAAATGGAGGATTTGCTATTTCAGGATACACATCGAGTTATAGTGCTACTGGCCAAGATATGTGGCTTCTTCGGCTCGATGATATGGGTAATCAACTTTGGCAACAAGCTTATGGAGGGATCTCTGGTAGCGAGGCAGGGTGGGGGCTCGTTGAGTGTGATACCGGTGGGTTTGCTATTGCGGGTTATACTTGGAGTTATGGAGCAGGTGAAGGGGACATGTACCTCATTCGTACAGACAGTAACGGTACACAACTGTGGAACCAGACCTTTGGTGGCAGGGAGAGGGAATGGGCGAATGGGTTGGTAGAATGTGCAGACGGAGGCTTTGCTTTGAGTGGTCAAACCGAAAGTTATGGGGCAGGTGGTCTGGATGTTTGGTTAGTCAGAACTGATATGAATGGAAATGTTGATTGGAATCATACTTATGGTGGGTCCTCTGACGATTATGGTCGCTCCCTAGTTTTGTGTTCGGATCGAGGATTTGCGATTGCTGGTCATACAGAAAGCTTTGGTTCGGGATCTGAGGATATTTTGGTTATTCGGACGGATGCTGATGGTATTCTTCGGTGGGCCAAGATTTATGGAGGATATGGTTCGGAGGTGGGTTGGGGGTTGGATTTGTGTATTAATACAGATTTTGTGATAACGGGAGAAACTGATAGTTTTGGTGCTGGAGGGTCTGACACTTGGGTGCTTCGTATTCCTGACGCTACCAGTGACCGAACTACACTCCCTCCTAGCGAACCTTTTACAAGATGGGTTGTAAGTTTTCTTCTACAATGGGCGTCCATCCTGTTAATTTTTCTCATTCTAATCATTGGTGGAATCATTTATCTTCAGCAACGACAGCGACAACAACAGCAACAAGAACGTGAACACGTCTTCGAGTATATTCGCCCATCTTCTTCAAGGCGTGACGCTTCTGTTGGTATACAAAAATCACCAAAGGTAAAACCAGTCTCTACAATTGGGTATTGTATTAGTTGTGGAGCGGCCATCACTGGTGGTCGAACGAGATGCCCTACCTGTCATGCACTCCGTACTCGGTGTATGATTTGTAATCGATTTATCAATGCAAACGAGGAATTCGTACATTGTCCACATTGTGGTGACTCAGCTCATAGAACTGAATTAATGGAATGGATTAAAGTCAAGGGTCAATGCCCAAAGTGTGGTACCGAACTTGATTGGATTGATTTTCCATCATGATAGTACCTGTATCTAAGTGTTTAGTCCAGTAACTTCAATACCGAAAGCTAGTTTAGCAAAAAAGGAGAATCTGTTTGCTGGTGAGTTTATGGTCAAACAAGTCGAGAAGAAATCAGGTGAAGTTGAACCATTCATCCGTGAAAAAATCGTCGTTTCCTGCTTGAAAACAGGAGCACCCTTGAGCGTTGCGCGTGAGATTGCCGATATGGTTGAGGCATCGCAGATGCAATCGATGACCTCTAAGGAGATCCGCGAAAATGTTCTTGGTGAACTTGAAAAGTCAAATGAGGAATACCGACGAAACTGGATTATGTATGATCGCGAAAAAGGGCGAATCACACCCGAATAATCGGGATTATAGTATCTATAGTTGAGGAGGAGCTGACCAAGTCATTATTAGAGCAAACACTAACCATTGGTTTCTTTACATTCTTTGATCCATTTGTCAGCATTCGGTTTCTGATTGAGTGTTATGATGAGAACTGAGGTATAATTCCGTTTATCCTAGATATCATTGCTTTTTCCCAATATTGACCTATGAAATTCATGATGCAAAATTTTAAACGCCTCAACTTTGAGCATTCCATAGTAAATTCTAAAGGAATTGATTATATGGCTGATGAAGGAACTGCATCAACTCTGGTGTTAGTTGCTGGGATAATCCAGCTTATCATCATGTTCATCATTGCGGGACTAACTGGATTACTCGCTATGATGATTCCACTTATCCTAACTTTAACACCGTCTGAATTACCACCGGAATTAACAATGGCTGATTTACAATTGGTAGTCAATTTACTGGGTATTGTGGTTAGCGTTCTTGTTGTTATCACCATCTTGACCCTTATCTTTAGCATCCTTTGGTTAATGTGGCGAAAAGATCCGATAAAGCACCGGGCAGGTTTAATTGTCACTGGTATCTTAGGTCTGATCTTTGGTGGCGTACTTCCCGGGCTTTTGGTTATCATTGGTGGCGCAATTGCGAAGCCCGAACCCGAATATAAGCCACCCACCTTTCCAAAGACTCCTGTGACTACTCCCGCTGAACCGACTGTGAAAGCTGCGGCTGTTAAATATTGTCCGGCCTGTGGTAACCCCATTGCTAATCCGAATGCCGAATTCTGCGGCGTGTGTGGTGCAAGTTTAACTTAGGGATATTGAAAAACTAACAAGAGTCCAGTATCGAGAATCAAGATACTGTGAACATGGTGTTAGAGCACCTAGAAGGGAATCGACTCGCCAACGGGCTTAAAGGTTATTGCATTCTCAGGACAGAAACGTTGACAGACACCACAACCAAAACAGGCGTGCGACTCGATAATGGCTAGATTATTTTGAGGATCAATAGTTGGAACACCAAATGGACACTTTGTTTCGCAGATTCCGCAGCCCGTACATTTGTTGATGTCCACTTGGGCTCGATGATGAGCTTTGTAAATTGGAGAGGTTATTTCCAGACGTTTTCGGAGTAAGTAGGGTCGACATACTGGCATATCACAATTACACAACATGCCCAAGTAAGGAACCCCCAGGGCGGAAATAGCGTGAACAACTGGACCGGTTTTAATCAACGCTTCGAGGACTTCTTGGGCTTCTTCAGCACTTACGTATTGGTGTGCTCCACCACAATATTTGGGAAATCGCTGAGTATACTCATCAGTAAATGCAATTCCATAACAGCTGAGATTGGGATCAGATCCATAGGCTGAATACCGGCAAATGCAGGGAAGAAGGACAACGGTCCGTTCACTTTCATCCGTCTGATAACTAGCAAGCTTCAAGATTGATAGTGCTTCGTCTGTGCTAATCACCTGATGATGGAGATATTGCATGTAACGGAGATTTTCTTTCTGTCGTTCTTCATTTGTAATGGGTCCTGAAGGAAGTAAACCTTTTGCACCTGGGGTAATTTCCCGTCCGAAGAAGCTCTCACAGAATTGATTTACCTTCTCGCTGTGAGCGAGGTCTTTTGAATAATTACGAGCATTGAGATACCATTTTTTCCCATGTCCATGTTGAACACAATACTCACACATTCAACTCACTTTGAACGAATAGTGAGTTTTCCTATTTTTGGGTTTTTAGGTTATTAGCCACTAGGGGGGAAGTCTCAAAAAGACTCAATACTAATAGATATAGGTCCAAGGAGGCTGAAAACCGTTGATTCAATCAGACGCGATTCGTCAGGCACTCCGAGAAAAGCTTGAAAATGGAATGACTCTCAAGACCACTGGAGGCGCTGAATTCCTCATCGAGTCAATTAACCCGACAGAAATTGTATTTCGTGCAGGAGAAAAGAAGGCGCGTATCGCGGTAATGCTAGAGGCAATCGATGATCTTGTCAAGGAGTTTAGATTCATCCCTCCTGGTGGGTGGATGCGAATTGGAGCCGTATCTGGTGAACCCAAACCTGGGACTCTAGCAGCGGTAGTCCGCGCACATACTCAAGGAGGAAGCTCAGCAAGTCAGTTTGCTTCTATATTAGAACACATCCAAGTAGCCGAAGTTAATCCCGCCCGACCTGCAAGAATACGCCTGACAGTTTAGGTAAGCTAGATCTTTTTCAAATGAACCCAAGTTGAATTAAACACGGAACCATTCCCAATGGATTGCGGTGTATCGGGAGTCAGGCAATTTTGTGGTTTGCCTTTCTTTCCAATAAATTGCCGTGGAGACCATAAAATCCCGGGAGGCACTGTATCAGTTATGTTTGTATGCACTTGAATTGCGCCTTGCTTATTGTAGATTTGGATTTCGTCTCCATCTTTTATCTTCAAAGTTTTCGCATCAACGGGATGAATATGTACGATTGGAGGAATTTCACCGTAGATTTCCTGAAATTGCGTATGAGTATAATTGCGGAGCGCACTATTTAGTAATAGAAATTGACCTGGCTCCTCCTGGATAATAGCCTGTTTGGGAAGCGGTGAAATTCCTTGCTTTGATGCTGTGGAGGATGCAAACTCAATTTTACCTGATGGTGTGAAATATTCATCTAGGGGAATGGAATTTAGTGTTGCCTGTGTTCCGCTTAGAAGCTTATTCAAGTTTGGGATTGTTAAAGCCTTATTTATTGCTACTTTTATTGCCTGCCAGGGTGGCTGGAAGAGCCATTCGTCTTTAAGGTCTAATCGCTGGGCTAATTGTTGCATGACCCAAATTTCACTTCGGCTTGCCTCATCTGGTTGAATAACTCGATTTGATTTCTGGACATAATGGTGACCCCAGGGGATAACTACGTCCTCTTTTTCAAGATAGGTGAGTGCGGGTAACACAACATCCGCATAACGTGTAGTTTCAGTCCAGTGAGTCTCATGGACAACGACAAAGACGTCATCACGTAACAAGCCTTTACGGAAGACGATTTGATTGGGCAATGTAAGCGCAGGATTCATATTATATATATAAAAAAACTTGAATGCTCCTTCCGCTAGATGTCTTCCTAACTGAACTTGACTAACAACCTTGCTAGACTTTGAAGTAAGACTTTCTCCTGTCAAATATTGATAATTTACAGGATAGGCTTCACCATTGCTATAGAAGAATGCTCGATGCAGACCAATTAAAGCGGGGAGGAGACTAATGGCTCGAACGGCTTCAGCTCCGTTCCTACTTTTTTGCATTCCCAGTCCAATTAAAATGACACTTGGGTGTACTGTGCCATAGAGCCTTGCAAATTGTTCGATTTTTACCGGTTTAAGTCCTGTCAGTTCTTTTAAGCGGGTAATCGTCCATTTCTTACTTTCTTCACGAAATTGTTCAAAACCAACTGTCCATTTCTCAAGAAACACTGAATCTGTTAATCCTTTTTCACTAAGATAATTAGCGAGTCCATAAGCTATTGCTACATCAGTTCCTGGGTGTGGTTGGATGTGAATGTCTGCTTTCTTTGCTGTTTCACTAACCCGGGGATCGATGACTACAATTTTTGCCTGATTTTGATTTCGGGCTTGCTGGGCTAGCCTCCACAAGTGCGGTGAACTAACAGCTGCATTGAAACCCCAGAATACGATGAGTTTTTGGGTGGTGAGATTCTCAGGCTGGATACCATGACTAGATCCATAATGTAAGGTAAGCGCATCATGACCAGATTTACTACAGATGCTATTATCAGTCTTGGTTGCTCCTAAGCTATTCCAAATACGCTGGGGGAAGTATTGAGTTAGAAGACCCATATTTCCAGCATATTCAAGGTGTAAGACTGCTTCTTTCCCATAATCATCTAATGTTTCCCTCAATCGATCTGAAACAAGTTGAAGTGCTTCATCCCATTTACACTTCCGTCCTAATTTATTCTGTTCTTTCTTGTTTCGAATGTGAGGAAATTGAACGCGCTGAGAAGAAAAGTTCCGATCTAAGTCTTTTGTTCCACGTGGACAAGTAAAACCTTGAGTGATCGGATTAGTTGGATCGCCCTTAAGCTTGGGATGGTCTTCTCCATCTATAATCTCGGCTATCAGATGGCAGCTATCATAGCAGTCCCGAGGGCACACAGTTCTAATCTTTTTGTTGGGCATTAGACCGCATCCATACTCTCTTTTCATTTTTTTGTGGTTCTTCTTTTAACGGCGTATTTGGTCATAGTGCATTAAGAATAGGAAAGTTCTTATCTCCTCCGACTTGAGAAGTCTATCCACGAATCAATGGAACTGATTAACATGACGGACACACCAAAGCCCAAAAGTGATAATAAGCAATGGAAACAAACCATTTATGACTGGCTAGCCGAGGAGGGAATGTTCCGCAAAGATGTCGATGATCCTAAGGCTACATTCCATTTTGGTATAAATTTTCCAGTTAATTCTCCATACCATATTGAAATCGTGAAACCTCGAGATATGAAAGATGGTGTCCTGATTGTTTCAGTGCTCCGTGTTGCTCCTTCGCATCGAACAGCTTTGGCAAAACTGTCTGTTGAGAAACGAAAGCCCCTATTACATGAGCTAAAACTCCAACTCTTATCACGACGTCCCGGATTCTCAGTAAAGGAAAATGAAGGCGTGTGGGATGCTGTACAATTCCAGGTCCGTCTCCTCAACGACAATTTATCCAAAACAACGCTCCTCGAAGCTATCGATGATGTATTTCGAAGTATGCTCATAGTCATTTGGACTTTCGGACACAACTTTGGTGTTCCCACCGAACAGCAACAACAACCAGGATTCTATGCCTAAACTCTGATAATTTCACTTCTTTCTAGTAACCTGAAAACTTTAAGAAGATAGACTCTGAACATAGAGCGAAGGTGTCATCTTATGAAAACTTGTGATGCATGTGGATATGAAAACGATACCGATGCCGATTTCTGTGCCCGTTGTGGTGCTCATCTCGCCGATGTGAAAGCGAAACCCGCTGTGGTAGAGAAAAAAGACGAAGACTGCTATGGAAAAGAAGAAGATGAATGTTTTGGACTTCCACACGGAGGAGCAATATGTGGAATGCTCTTCGGGTTAATTATCATTGTTTGGGCTCTTGGTATTATCTTTGGGTGGAATATTTGGGATTACTTCTGGCCACTCATTCTCATTATTATTGGTAGCCTTATTGTGGTTGGCGCAGTCTACACAATGCGTCGTCGTTAAAAAGTTCTAAATAATTAACTCTCCAGCAGTGGACATCCAGGGATTTTACATTGGGCACATATTCGTTGATGGGCCCATCGAGACATGACTATTCGAGTAAAAATCCAATAGCAAATCAGTAATAATAGGTAAATGGAAAAAAGGATGTTATTCGTGAGTTGAACAGTGCTCGTTAGGATTAGAAAGGATCCTATAACGAATAATGCGTTGATGATGACTCGGACTCTTCCATGACGTAATTTGAAGAGTCGATAGAATGGGTGCTGTAATAGACCAATTCCAACGAAGACAAATCCTAGCCAGAAAATGATTTCAGGGAAGATGAGTTTAACACCGAAGAAGAAAAAAGATGTCGTTCCAATTAGTGCAATTATTGCTCCCGTGACCAGTCCTGTACATCCTGCACAATAAACCTTTTTTCTAAAAGAAAAAACATGGCTGGCATATGGAGTACAGGTTGGATGGTGCCCTCGTTTCTCGATAGGAGGAAACTTATCTTTGGTTTGCGTAGGTGGTTCTCTGTACTGCCCTTGGGTTTGCTTTTTTTGTGACGATAGTCGGCAATGTGAGGGAGATATACCTGCAATAATACCCAGGATGCATATTGTGGTGAAGGCGATTCCGATCAGATGATTCTGCCATGGGATTACTATCATAGGAGGAGAGTTCAGGAATAAGAAAGGCAGCAGACCAAGTCCTACCAATGATAAGAAAAGGGAGACAAGAACAAATTCTGAACCTCGTGTTGATTGTGTCAAAACCGAAAGAGCCCCTTTAAAGTGGCGAGAAATCCTTTTCGCATCATATGTCGGTAGTATGTTCGTTTCACCTTATTCCTGGCAAGTACACCAGATATTCGCCGTCGCCATCCATAGTACGCCCGGTAAGTCGCATAAAGCTCATTTTGCACCTCTTCACGTGTGAGATGCTCCGTTGGCATAATCGCGTGAACCATGTCGAATCTCTCCCATCGGGGATCCTCAATCCAGCCATTGACTAAGGCTTCTTTGTACTTCGGAGTACCTGGATAAGGAGTCATCGTCATAAACACTGCAATATCAGGGTCGAGATCATTAATCCATTCGCGAAACGCTTCAATAGTTTCATGAGAATCATGGCGGTGTCCGATAATCGCCGTCGTTTGGGCAAGAATCTCATTTTCCTTTAATAATTCAATGGCTTCTTTGCCCATACCAACCTCAATGCCTTTCTGATACTTCTTTAAGATTTTTGGGTCATGGCTCTCTAATCCCGTCATTATCCATTGCATACCAGTTTCTCGTAATTTAGGGAGTAAGGCTTTGCCAGCAATGATTTCATCTGCTCGTGTTTGAAAAAACCACATTAAATCCTCGGTGATCCCCCTCTCGAGTAATTCATCACACAGAGTTTCCATCCAGTTGTCCAATTGAATATAATCATCTGTAAGCCACAGAAACCGACTGCCAAACTCTCGGTATAAATATTCAAACTCGTCAGCAACGCGTTGCGGTGATTTCCTACGACACTTTCCCCAATACCGCCATTGCGTACAAAATGAGCATGAATGGTTGCATCCTCGTCCCCCTTCTACCAAAGCATAGGGTAAATCCTTTCCCGCTGGGAATCGATACTTCAACATATGCTCCCGCACAAAGTGATAACCCGGAAAGGGAAGCGTGTTTAAGTCCTTAATTAAAAGACGATTCGGCGTGTGTACGACCTTTCCATTATGACGGAATGAAAGTCCGTTCACCTGTGAAATCGTGCGATTCGATTCCAAGGCTTGGATTAACTCCAAAAGCGTTTGTTCCCCTTCACCCCGAACAATAAAATCTAGTTGCGGAACCCCCGCTAACACCTCTTGGGCTAGTACTGAAAAATGCGGACCTCCTGCAACCGTGAAAATTCGCTTATCAATCTCTTTAGCTAATGTTACTGTCCGAAGCGTTATCTCCGCATTACAGGACGAAACTGTGCTTGGAGCTACTAGATCCGGTTTAAAAGATCGAATTCGTTCCTTGACATCATCCCACTCTGCTTCTTCTGCCTGGCAATCCATCACCTGAATTTTTGTTTGAGGATTATGAGCTTCTAGATAGCCTGCCAAGCATAACAACCCCAGTGGTGGCGGAATATATTCTCCCATTATAAACCAGGGCTGCTTTGGAGGTTCAACGAGGAGAATTTTCACGGATTCACAATCCAAACAAATCGTGAATGCGCTTTCCCCTACTTTGTGATTTAATCCTTTGGTCTCTTCAGCATAATAACTTAGAACAAGTGGAGGGGAATGGAGTCATGGCAATTCAGGCACCTCCAAAAAGGACACAATTGGAGGGGAGAGGGAATGGTTTCTAGGGGAGTGGAAGTGCCTAAATATTTGCCACTCCGGTCCGGTTTGTATTCCGGGTCCCCGTTTATTGCCAGGTGGATTGGCTTATTAAAACTTCTCATTAACGACTTTTATATATTGGAACTTTTTGGGTTTCCCCAAAATCTTAAGAAGAGAAAGGTTGCTACTGCTGTGTGAGGTGTTCCTCATGGTTTATTGCCATAAATGCGGTGCAGAAAACGCAGAGGATGCTGACTTCTGCAAGAAATGTGGTGCTCCACTCGCTCCCAAAGATGATTTTGGCAGGAGAATGGGTACCTGGGGGCGACGTTTCGGTGAACGTGCTGAAGAAGAGTGCTTTGGCGTCACTGGTGGTGGAGCCATCTTTGGCATCATTATTGGCATCATCATAATTGGACTTGGTTTTTCTTTGGTCTATGGATTACCATTGTGGCTTTTGATTGGTCCCATTATAGGAATTATCATTGGGGCACTCATTATTGTCTGTGCGTTGAATTCGATTCGTAGAAAGCGTTCCTTGAGGAAACAGGAGTGAAACATGGAGGTTGTTGTTGTGAGTAGAAAAATGCATGAAGGACCGGATATCCTTGGTGGAGTCACTGCGGGTCTCATCATTATCTTGATAGCGTTACTCTTCATTATGACACCTTTCTTACTCGGTCATTTATGGAACTTTATCACAGATTTTACGTGGCAAGAAGTATATCCTGGGTTTATTTGGTGGGCACCACAGAATCCACATCCTGAAGTCTACAATACGCTGTTTCTCTTCTTCATAGGAACCTTAGTAATTAACGTCATTGTTCTGATATTACGGGTTATTTTCAGAGACTCATATCGGCGACAAATCGAATCCATTGGTGGAATCATCGTCAGTGTCGGCATTTCCTGGGCTGCATACAACTTAACTTTAAACAATAATTTCACAGCTTTTGCAGGTTGGGTCATTGTCTTCATTGGAGTAAGTATTATTATTTCGAGTCTCGGTTATTACGCTGTCCGATCAATGGAAACAGAATAACTGCTTCATACAATGTGAATATCCTTTGAATAAGAACCGTAGAGAATAAGCTTTCTAACAAGAGCAATCCAAAAGCTATTCCCGCTTCATCGGTCTTTTCATGGTAGATTCTGTTGGATTTTTTGTTGGAGGAGGAGTCTTCGATAATTCTTCCTGAGCACTTCTCAGGGCTTCTTCCGAGATTTCTTCCACTGTTTGGTGAGCGTAGTAGGTGTCATAAACAGCTTTGTACCGCCCACCTAGAGCCAATAATTCCTCATGAGTTCCTTCTTCGACTATCTTGCCATGATCAAATACTAATACGCGAGAAGCGTTGGCGATTGTGGTTAGTCGATGAGCAATTACAACCGTAGTTCGATCTGAGAATAGTTTTTCCTGGGCTGCTTGAACTAAGGATTCTGAATAAGCATCCAATCGACTTGTCGCTTCATCGAGAATGAGGATTTTGGGGTTGGCCAACATTGTTCGTGCTATTGAAATCATTTGAACTTGCCCTGCACTTAGATTGCTTCCTCCTTCGACTAGCATGGTATTGTATCCTTGAGGCAGAACCTCGATGAAATCATTCGCTCCAATTAGAGTGCTGAGCTCAAAGATTTCATCATCACTTGCATCTGGGTTTCCGTAACGGATGTTTTCAAGGACGGTATCATCAAAAAGGTACGGTTCTTGCGCAATCAAGGCAACTGTCTCATGAAGGGACTCAAGTGATACATCCCGGATATCTTGGTCACCAATAAGAATTTGACCGCTTTGTGGATCGTAAAATCGGTTTATGAGGGCTGCTACAGTGGTCTTCCCAGCTCCGGTTGCACCCACAATGGCTACTAACTCTCCAGGATTAACTTTGAAATTAATCTCCTTGAGAACTTCAGTTTTCTCAATGTATGCAAAAGAGACATTTTCAAAGGTAATTCCATCACTGGTTGGTTGAAGGGGAACTGCAGTTTTGCTATCCGTGATAGTGGGTTCAGCCTCTAATATGTCCATTAAACGATCCATCGACGCGGTGGATGCTTGGAACTGCGTTGCCATCATACTCAGAGAAAGTAAAGGCCAAAGAAACCGTTGAATTAGAATTGTACCCAGAAACACTTCACCAATCGTAAGTAAAGGTGTGGTTCCTGTGGCTAGACTACCTGCAACAAAAAGGACTGCAGCTACTGCAGCGATCCCGGTTGCTCGAACAAGAGGCTGCATTAGTGTCATCAACATCATAAATCGAAATCCATGACGATACGATTCCTGGTTCAATTCGCTTAACGTTGCAGCTGTTTCATCTTCACGATTAAACGCTTTAGCAACATGAATACCACTTAAGTTTTCAGCAATTTGCCCAGAAACATAACCAGTGGCACGTTGTGATGCTAACATGGTTCGTTGGCCAACTGTCCCGAAGAGAATGACAATAAGGATTACCACAGGAATAACAACTAAAGCCGTTAATGCGACTAATGGAGAGGTTAACCACATTAAGGCAAAGGTTGCCACCAGTAAGAGTAATTGACCAACAAAATCAATAACGATTTGAATCCCTGCGGAGAGATTATCCGTATCTGTGGTTACTCGGGATGTGATATCACCGCTTTGTTCTGAGGTATGATAAGACAGATCGGCACCTACGAGTTTCTTATAAACGTCCTGTTGGAGAGATCGTACAAATCCAGCTTGTGCCCCCGATAATATCCAAGTATACAGTGATTGCAACGTCCAACTTACCAGGCGAAGAATAACGTATAAGATGCCAAGATAGAAAATACCAAGCAATGTACTTCCTGGAAGTAGTACTAAGTTGATTCCCGTTGACAATACCAGAGGGTCAACGGCGCGAAAAATCGTGGCGATAACTACCAAAACCGCTGCAACAACGATTAATTTTCTAAATTGACCAAGATACCTAAACATGCTCCCTAGAAGAACACGTAATGGGCGGCTCCGTTTATGTTTGTCGCGAATTAATCCAGTGGGTCCACGGCGAACTGCCATTAATTGATTCCCTCCTTCTTAGATAGATTCTTGACATAGGGTAGGGCTCCTGGTAGTCTTTCAAAGATTCGTTGATAATGTTCGGAGGTTTGAAGCAGCTCATCATGAGTACCCTTTGCCACGAGGTGTCCCTTATCAACAATTACAATGAGATCCGATTCAAGCAGTGTTCTAAGCCGTTGAGTGACGGTAATGCTTGTTCGATTTTTCATGACCTCGTCTAAGGCTTTTCGAAGTGAATATTCTGTTTGAGCATCAATGGCACTGACTGAGTCATCTAATAACAGAATCTTGGGATCCTGCACAAGGGTTCGGGCAATCGCTAGACGTTGACGCTGCCCACCACTCAGGGTCATTCCCCGTTCTCCGATAATGGTGTCGTATCCTTGGGGTAATCTCTCAATGAACTCATGGGCCTGTGCCTTTTTCGCTGCATCCACAATTTCCTCTTCACACGCATCAACACACCCAAAGCCTATGTTATCATTTATGCTCATTCGAAAGAGAAAAATATCCTGCTCAACTAGCCCAACAACTGCCCTGACATCACGAGTACAGACATTGTGAAGGTCCACACCACCAATCAAAACACGGCCTTCTGTCGGATCATATAACCGTAAAAGAAGTTTCAAAATAGTGCTTTTTCCGCCACCAGGACCACCGATAAGAGCGACACGCGAACCACTGGGAATGGTGAGATTAATGTTTTTCAAGGCGTAGGAGTTTTCTTGTCCATTCTCAGTGAGATATTGGAAACTAACATCATCAAAAACGATGTCCCCAGTCCAATCCACTGTAGTGATGGGCTTCTCTGGTTCTTGAAGTGGATCTTGCCAATTGAGCAAGTTGATGATTCGTTGGGCATTCACGTGTCCTCCACGAATTACTAAAAGAAAGCGTGGGAGCATGAAGCTGAAACTATCAACTGCAGCTAGGAGACCCAAGATTTGAACGAGGACACCAACGGTAATCACACCTATGAGAACCTGATACGCACCATAGACAAACGCAGCTGTAGTAATTCCAGTTAAGATGAGTGCTGGGATGTAAAACGCTGCAAGGCGGCCTTCTCGGGCGGTAAGCTGTTCGTAATCTGCTGCCACATTGCTAAATTTATCTTGTTCTCTTTCTTCCGTTCCGAAGGCACGAACGACCTCAATGCCCCGAAACACCTCTTGGCTTACTGCCGTGAGTCTCTCATTTTGTTCTGATCGTGCACGACGAACTGGTTCAATCTTCATGGCATAACGATAGGCGAAGTAGAAGTATAGCGGGGAGCCGATTAGCATGATGACACCAAGCCACACATCTATTACAAATAAAAAGAACGCGGAAATGATCAGGGTCCCAATGGCTGTGATGATGTTTCTCAGAGCAGGATTAAGGGAGAACCGGACCCACCGGACATCCTGCATAGCGACTGCTAGCAATAGTTTGCTATCAATCTGATCGTGGAATGTCATACTATTTTCCTGGACGAGTTCAAAGAATTCTTGCCGAGCATCACGTTCCCAGCGTAATGTGATTATGGCAAACGTATAACCCACTAGAAGAATCGTGATGAAGAGTGCAGCTGCAATTATCAGAATAAGAAAAACCTGGTTAATGAATGCCTGGGTGAAGCCCTGTGTCTCCAGTATGTCAATGGCATCACCTAACACTAAGGCTGGTAATGTCGTCAGGTATGCACCAAGCAGGGCTAATCCTGTTGCGATAATGGTTACACCAGGATATCGCCGTAATGCGGCTAATTGATAACGTGATGCACTCTTGTACTTCACTTCAAACCCATAGAATTGTTGATTTTGTAAACGTCCAGCACTCTGAACTTCCTTTTAGAACCATCGGTCTTTCCGGAATGA
>JABXGY010000142.1 GCA_016550395.1 archaeon
ACTATCACCATACGTGCTCAAATCGCGGCTTATGAAGATGCTACAGCTCAAATATTACTACTCGTAGCAGAACAACCCACTGATGCTGTACTTATCAGTGCCCAAACCCGTGATCCAACAGGAACAATCATCCGAGACCTCGATCCCTCTAACCTTTGGGTCCCGGTAGGCGATTACCTCATTTTAACCTTCAACTACACAGGCTACTGGAACCAAACCATCTCAAATGCAACAGGACAAATTAGTTTCCAAGTCGGCTATCAACAAATCGACTACATCGGAAATGGACTATACCAAGTCATAATCGATACAAGTACAATACCAATCGGAGCCTATTCTGCAGCAGTAGGCTTTGCCAAACAAAACTTTGACGTAGCCATACTTCCATTATCTATTGAAATACGCAACATCCCCACCGAAGTTCACCTAATACATCCTGTACTTAATACAAGCTACTACGAGGTCTTTGTAGGCGATATAATTCGAATTCGCGTAAACTTCACTGATTCCTGGCATAATATTGCAATTACTGATGCAACAGTGATTATCGAAAGTCCGCGATTAGGCTTGGTTCCTACTCAGATGATTAACCTTGGAAACGGTGAATACGAAATTCATGGGTTATTAGCACCCTTTGACGGAATCTTTGATCTCACTATTACCGCCCTAGCTGAAAACCATGATACCGGTGAATTCAACTTCCAACTCCGAGTGCAAACTCATCCCATTGCACGCCAAGTCCTATCCTATGGCTTAATCGCTGCCGTTATCGGAATCATCCTACTCATCGCCTGGCTTGCCTATACTCGAGTATTCGCCATTCCCTGGCTTGTCCGGAAGATGCGCAAAATGTCCACCACCCTGGGCAAAGGTAAAACACCCAAGCTCTCAGGACGAGATCAACGACGGATAGCCACACGACCAGACCAGATGACAGATTTCATGCATGACGCCTATGGCAGCTCAAAAATCCGCTTTGTCACCACCGCGGTACCCATTGATACTGCCATTGATGAACGGGAAGCTGAAGAAGTCGATATCTGGAAAGAACTAGACACGCTTGAAGGTCTCGGACGGGATCAGAAACTGGAACTTTTCGAAGAAATGAAACGCATCCCCCCCAAAGACCGTATCTGGTTCTTAGAAGACCTCAAACGCCAAATGGCCGATGGTACCCGCTTTGGTCGGGAACCACTCACTGCACCACCCGAAGGACTACTCGATGAAGACGTAGAAGCCCAACTCATCCAAGCTCGATTAGATGCAATTCCTGCCCTCAGTGAACGTGAAAAGAAAGCTCTCTTCAAACAGATTAGCGAACTACCACCCGAAGAACGTGAAGAAGTCTTTGAAACACTCCACAAACAATACGACATCAGTGATGAGGACGAAACCTAGATCTTCGTATAAACCAATACAATGTTGTTCACATAGTTTCACATCATAAGTTATTCCAGGTATTTTTTCTTCCCAGTGTTTCATTAATTGAGAATTTCAGGAAATCTATTTAAATCCTCTGCGTGTGTCTAGCGTAGTGGCTACTCCAGCCTAATCCTCATTACATACCATCAATTTATGCGGAGAGACATTATAATGAAAATCCGTACGGTTACCATTTTGGCATTATGTATTCTACTTATTCCGGTCCTTTTCCAACCTATAACTGCCCAAGCAACAAATCCAATTCCTGCCTCCAATTTGGCACCATCTACTTCTCAAGCACCTGATGTCCCAAATGGTGAACCTATAGTTCCTCTTCCCGATTATAATGGCGAAGGAAATGCTCGCTTTGTCCATGAAGTGGCCAACCGGACTGATGGAAATCAGGCTGTCTTCTTGTTCTATGACAGTTCTACTCAAACTGCAGGAACAGATTCAGCCAGTGTTGTATTACCTCCTAGCTGGACAGGTTATCGTCTCGATTACTCAATTTATGATCTATACGAAAATCGGACCTGGGCATTAAATCCTAGTTTTAACGGTGGTTCTTCTCAATGGACTAGTGGCTACAACGACTTAGGAGGTAGCAATACTTTTGCTCAAACCTGGCAAAGTGGAGGTCCTGACGGTAATGGTTATGTTCGAGTACAAGAAGATGGTCGATGGGACGGAGCCTATTATCGTTATGATAACAATGATCGAACCTGGTGGACCCAGACTTTCTCTGTAAATCGAAGTGACATGAACTGGGTCGCAATCAAAATGGATTACCGTGTGGACAGTGCATGGGGAAGCAATGCCCTATTCAATGTTTATGTTCGAATCAACGGCACACAGGTTTGGGCGAAAGGCTTTCAATCCGTCGGAGATACAAACTGGCATAACACTGGATTCCTTGAACTCGATGTCGGACTCTTTGATATTCCAAATAGCGCAATTGAACTCGAAATTGGTATGTTCTCAACAATGAGTGTTGGCTACAGTTCGAACAATTGGATGCGCGTAGAATTTGACAACGTCTGGCTTTATATGAAAAATAAAGTCTACCCATCCGAAATTAACCTTCAGATGAATGGATTAGATGTCGAAGACCAAGTTAGCCGTGGCTTCGGATTTGTTCAACAAATTCCCACTAGTGTATGGACAACAACACCTGTGATATCTAATCTAGTATGGGTTCCTACACCAAACCCTCCCAATCCAGACCTTGACATCCAAGTAACCGCTCTATGTGACCTTAACCTCTTTGCGAATAAAACAGGGTCAACCTTGTATGAACAAAGCCCCACAGCTGTCGGAGTTGGATTCAGCGCGGTAAGTGGACAAAATACATCATGGACTTTTTACTACCAATTAGCGCTCCCCTCGCAATACTGGAACGATGTATTCAATTTGACAATACCTACAGATTGGGAAGTAATCTTTGTATCAGAACCCCAGTTACCACTAATTAATAAAATTGGACAATGTCAGGGTGGTGTACTTGGTGATGGTTATCTGATTATACCGTCCACAGACATCACCGTTAGTCCTGACGGATATTGGTATATTGAAGCAGAATCTCATAATTATGTTGATTCAGCTGAGTTACAAATATTCAATGGCGGATGGAATCCAACCTCTGCTATAAGGGCTGGTAATATGACTCGTGTTCAGGCCCGTATCTTGGATGGATCTAATAATCCTCCTCTAGGAGTTACTTCAACTCAGGCAAATGTCTCTATTTATGAACCTGGTTGAGGGCTGTGGTTCACGGAGTTAGTAATTCCAACTGCTACGGGATGGGTTACAAGTTCTAGCTTCTTCAACGATGGATGGAACACAACAGGTGGAACCTATCAAATCTCAGTAACTTGGGATAATGCCACAGAAGCTGGGGAATTCCAACTTTCCTATACTATGGAGCATTCGACCTCATTAACACCTCGCGAACCCATTATTGAAGCCTTTTTAGAAGATCAACCTCTTTACCCAAAGGTCCGGTACGAGGATTCAGATAGCCATGCCTGGCTTGAACCACCTGCAACTATTGTTGGAAATTGGACAACGG
>JABXGY010000143.1 GCA_016550395.1 archaeon
AAACCGGAAAACCTGCTCAAGTGTACCTCGGAGTATTGGGTGGCTTGTTTACTGTAACCGCAATTGGTGTTCTTGCTGGTTCCCTTATTGCGTTCTTGGTTCCTCTTTCCCTGATCCAACTAATTGCAGCTATCGTATTCGTGATTCTTGGTATTTTTACAATTTACAGAGTTAGACGTAATCAAGAAGACGAAGAGCCGACCACGACGCATGGAAAACGTATATGGGTGCGCGCATTTATCCTGCTTTTCCTCGCAGAGCTAGGCGACAAAACCCAGCTGGTCGTAATCCTGATCGCCGCTACAACAGGACAACTGCTTCTCGTCTTCATCGCAGCATTTCTTGCTTTAGCACTCGTGAATGGTATAGGGGTGATCATTGGAGATCAAGCTCGCCAATACCTTGGTACCAACACAATCGCATACATCGCTGCAATCGCATTTATCATTGCAGGTGTATTAGTGCTCATCGGGACAATCCTACCCTAACGCAAGAAACAAGTCTGCGAAACAAAATGAGTCGGTGAAATCAAAGAATGGAGAATGCCAATAAGTCTTCGAAGAGCACTAGAAACACAAATAATGACAGAGAAAACGGTTCGCTCATACTTTAAAAACCAGTTATCGATTCCCTCACATTTTCGACCTGATCTTAATAGAAATCAATGATGCTCTAAAAGACTATACTAAGAAAATAATAGAGAGCGCCATTTGGTAAATTCCATAAATGCAAATGGTAAGCGTTGCTGAGACGGGAACGGTAAGAAGTGAGGATAATAGAAGTTTCCGTAAAACAGTTTTATTCGTAGACACCTGGTTTGCAATACCCGCTCCAATTATCGATGTTATTAGAATATGCGTTGCAGCAAGAGGAATTCCCAATACTGTACCAACTAACAATACAATAGCTCCTGCTGTGGCCGACGAAAAACTTGCGCTGGGACGTAACTCTGTCAACTCAACCCCCACCGTCCTAACCACACGCCGTCCCAAAATCAATAATCCTATTCCCATGCCCACTCCACCAAATAACAGCAATATTGTAAATTCGATGGGCTCAACAAAAAAAATCGTCAATAAACCAATCGCCTTAGCCACATCATTCCCTCCCCGACTTAAACAGATAATAATGATCATTAACAGTAACAACAAACCAAAAATCTGTTCGATTCGCTGTACATCAGTCAATCCTCGGCTCTTCGACAGAACAGTTCTTCGAACGTAACGTTGGAGGAAAAAGGCAATAGCTAAACTAAGGATTGGACTCAGAATCCAGCCAATAATAACAATAGAAACCGTATCCCACCGGACCATTGGTATTCCCCAAACAAACTGCCCTAGCAGCCCAATACCCATAATGCTTCCAACAATTGAATGAGTGGCTGAAATCGGGTAACCAAGATAGGCACTAAACAACATCCATACAACCATTGCTATCGAAATCACTAACACGATATCGACCGAAAGGGGGTTGGTGACCATATCTAACCCAATAGTCGTGCTAACGCCCTGACCCAAAACCACGGCTCCAACGATTAATAGAATGCCTCCTAAAATTACGGAGTTCCTCAACGAGAGTACTTTCGCACCGACCACACTGGCCATTGTGCTATCGTTTGCCCCAATAGCAAAGGCAACAATACTCGCCAAAACGAGTAATACGACGATGGGGATGAGTAGTGCAACCAATGACAAAGGATCCGGTTCTCCGATTTTTTGGTAGTATTATCAAGTACTAAGCAACACAGATTTCTCTATATATTATATAGTATAATTATAATATAGGATTTATTTATCAACCTTTTCCCATAAGTAGAAAAAATCTAAACCGATCTCAAAAAATTGAAACGTTGTCTTCGAAACCGCTCGAATTAGCATCTAGCGCAAAAAAAGTCTAATCTCCCATTAGAAAACAGCATTTTCATGTTAGAACAGGTTCTACCTTTGTGTTTCTTTGAATTTTTTCTGATAGGTTATGACGAGTGTGCTAATCACTATTATTCCAACGAATAGACACACCGCAATAAGTATGATTCCGATAAATGGGGGAGTAGATGATGTGAAGAGATCTTCAATTCGAATAGCTTTAACCAGAATTGGATCCTCAATGATTACTCCTTCCGCTCCGGGTATAACCAGTTCCAGTTCCTCGTCAAGATTTAGTTTAGCGACTTCACTAAAGTCATGTTTCTGGTAGATGTAGACATCTCGTTTAGCAAGATCGAAAATATTGCTATATGCCGTTAAGCCGTCTTGGTGAACGGCTTCAAGAATATCACGACAGGTGTCAATGGTTAAGTCGCTCTCAGAATCGACCTCATTGAGCATAGAACATGCGGTTTGATAGCGCTCACAGGGATATTCGCCATTGTTATAGTTAGCTAGGTTAAAGTTCGTTGACACCAGGTGTGTCAAGTTCCCTATACGAGTAAATGCGAGTTCTCCATTGGTTCCTGCACTTATGACGACGGCATCGCCTGTCGCATCCGCAAAATGAAATTGACCCGGCAAACTCGATCCGAGATAATGAGTCTCGAACCACTCAATCGTTTCATTCACTGTGATACATTCCCATAATATCTGATAGAAAGGATAGGTATACGGTAATTCTCTTTCGGGATGCGGATTCAATGGGGCTTCAGGAAGACCATTACCGTCACAGCAAAGCCCTCGATCATTCATTCCCCCTTGTGGATACCCATCAACTGGCTGATCATTGCCATCAAATCCAAAAAATATCGTGCCATGAATCGAAATCGTTTCTGAAGGGAGCTGCATTACCTGCGAAGGCATCAGCCATACAAAGGTTCCCGAAAGGGGGTAATCCTCATTATTTCCAAAAAAGACAGTATTGCCCATCGTGACCGTAAAAATCGTACACGACGACATGGCGTCAATAGCGAACGAATCACCAAACCCATCAATTACCATGAAATCAAATGTGGTGCGTGGTACTCTTTCACTAAGAAAAAACCCAGAGGTTAACAGGAACAACGATATTATCAGGAATGTAATGGATTTTGAATCTGAAAATCTATACAGTCGAATATTCACATCCATTTATTTTTCCTCAATAGCTGCCATAATCTGTCTGATCTATAGTGTCCTCATGAGGTATTTCCCAGGATTCACTTAAAATTTTAAGTAACACTTCCTTCGAAAGGCGTCCGGGATCAACGCCCATCAGGAGATAGAGGATGCTTATGGTTAGCGGATTCTCAAGCAATTTGAGAAGGCGTCCTTTTCGTTCACCAATCTGCCATCTATTCACTGTTCATTTCCTCCATCCTTTTCGCTGTACGGGCTGCAATCAACATTAAACCAAAGAAAAGTGCCCACACCAACACTGTAACACATATGAGGAGAAGACTCAACAACGAAAACAAAGGAACTAAACCCACATAAATGAGAATGAATGCCGACATCGGCAGAAATATCCCCAGCATCCCAAAGAAGGGCAAACAAATGAATAGACCTCGGTTGGGGGATCTTATCATAAACCATTCTGTTTTGAGGAGTAGAAGCGATGAAAAGCCAAGATTATAGCGCCTGACGAAGCTTCCTAAAATCCAAAGCGAACAGCCAACACAGAAGAACCCGAGAACAATCAAGAACGAACAAACCCCTATCATAAGGGGACCCCGGAAAGGATTATCAGCACCACCGAAACTCGATATTACACCTAAAAGGACTCCATATAGAAGTGCAATCGATCCAAAAGGAATTCCAAACTG
>JABXGY010000144.1 GCA_016550395.1 archaeon
TCTGAAAGCCATTGAAAGGCATTTATCAGAAACAGATTGTTATCACTGTCCATGAAGGTTACGTCTCCGTCTCCATCGGGATCTCCGTTATCAATGAAGTTTACATCAGTCAGATAGACGACACGACCTAATCCGTAAGTATTGGCAGCGAAGACAGGGACTGCATCGGCTGGCCAATAGTTAATCCCATTATCATACCACTCTGATGTTCCATCATTATCAGTAGTCACTAGGGCAGTGCCACTACCAAGTGCTGTGAATCCTGTGCCTCTATCCACCTCGATGCGGTTAACGCCTTGGGTGACGGGATGGCTGCCAATGTTAGCACCTTCGTAAATAAGGTAGGAATTGCCTAAAAGAATTCCATCGTCGGTATCTGAGAGATATACCATACTACTATTTCGTATCAGTCCATATTCTTGGCCAATGTCATCCGTATTATCTCCATAAGTCCCCCAATCACCCAAAAGGATGATTCCACCACCCTGATCTACGAAATTGTGAATTGCTGTTATTTCTGGATTGGAATAGGCTGTGATCCCTTCAGAGATGATAAGGATATCAGTTGTGTCGATGAGGCTTGGGTAGAAAGTAGACATCCAGTGAAAGGTGTATCCATTACTAGTCAGATAATTAGCGAAATCGTATGTAGCTCCGCCAAAGGCTACATATGGAGTATGAGAATTATCGAATAAGACCTTGCGTTCTTTTGTTCCTGCAGCTGAGAGCCAGCGAATGTTATTGATTGCAAAATCATCATTATTGCTATCAAAATAGGTGTTGGTTGCATCCGAGTCAACATCAGTAGCATCATTGAGAAAGTTATAGTCCATTACTATAGACACTCGTCCAAATCCTGAAGTAATTAGAGCGGCGGCCATCGGGATGCCATCCGCGTCAGTTCCGAGGCTCCAGTCTGAGGTTCCATCAGTATCTGTAGTGACTAAAGCTAAAGCGTCCGCAGGGAGTCCTGAAAGTCCTCCTGGTCGGTCAAGCTCAAGCCGGGATACGGCTACTGTGATTGAATGATTTATTATGTTAGTGTTCCCGCCGAGATTATCGTAGACGTTGTATGAATCCCCGGCGATGGTGTCATCGGTGTCGGTGAGGTAATCAGAGTAGCGTGTGAATCCAAATCGTGTAGATACTGGATCGAGTTCGTCGCCAAATGTTCCATAATCTGTGATGATGAATAATCCCCCTCCGGCTAAGACGAAGGCTTCTACCGTATCCGCTTCTGAACTGGTGAATGTTGATGTTCCAGTAGTGAGTACTAGTACATCACTGGCGTTGATAAGGGCTGGACTGAAGCTGGCCATATTAGTAACAGCAAAGCCTTCTGCGACTAGATCGTCAGCGAAGCTGCTTAAGGTGTTAAATATCGTGCCGTATGGAGCATGAGAAGCATCGAAAACGACGTGACGATGGAGTCTAATAGCATTTGCAAGTATTTCGCGAAAGTTTGCATCACTAGCATAGAGATCAAAGCCAAGGAACACAATGTGCCCTCGTCCCATCACTTTGTGAACGACAATGGGGTTGGTCCCATCATCTGCTACGATGGTTGCTTCGTTCGTATCAACGCTCATTGTTCCACTTTGTGGGCTAAATGAACCCGCTATACCCCTTGCAAGGGCATCAGATGAGTTCACAATATTTACAGTAGCTAACGTGCCCATTGGAAAATAGTCGGTAACGCCGTAAATAGTCATCAGTCCTGACTCATTGAAGATATGCAAACCTGGACCATATCCTGGAATGCTTGCGGCAAAATCCATTAGTATTACAATACCACCAGCATTGACAAAAGGAACTAGAGTACTTCCCCATGCTGTGCCTATTGTTTGCATGGTGGCATAATCTGGTGCTAACTCTTGTTCAGGGATTAGAAGGATATCGTGACCTGGAAGTAAGCTTGCTAAGTCATTATAATCAGTTAAATTAGTCCAATAGTAATCAGTACCGTATGTAATATTTATCGCATTCATTACATTCTGAAACTCTTGATCATAGTCAGTATATTCTGTGTAAACGAGCATTTTTAATGGAAGAATACGATGTGGTGGTTCAGGTGAGGGAACTATCGGTTCTAAGTCCTTCATTTGATTATTCTCTAGTGTAGATAGAACAATTGGCACTGAGCTCAAAGGAATCAATGGAACAATGAGTAATGTTAGTATTCCTAATCCTATTATTGTTCGAGAAATATTCATAATTTTTTTCTCCCATAGTAACTCCACATTCTCTGCTGGATTGAGTATCAGTGGAATTACTGTTATTCAAATACGGCGTATTCGGGGGATAATAAATCTAATTGTGTAGAGGTTCACACATCTGGAAGTTTTGAGTTTTATCAACGTTGATAAGGCTAAAATAGAGCCTTTATCTCCTGTTGTAACAAATTCTCATATATTTAGGTGAAGCATCAATATGACATCTGAAGACAAACTTCCAATCGAAAGTCAACCTAATGCCTTGCCTGATGAAATTGACCCGGAAAAATATGTGATTGCGACCTATTATTTTGGAGCTCCCATCGGACTGCCCATTAAGGATATTTGTGAAATGGCTGCGGTTGAACAGAGTACAGGAACATGGGTACTAGTACCTGGTGAAACGCCGGAAATGCGGAAAAAATATGTAGCCAAAGTTATCGGAATTTACGAGGGACCCTATCCGGAATATAGTCAACCCAAAGATGTCACTCACCGCCATTATGTTGTGCAAGTTGCTTTTCCCTGGGTGAATTTTGGTCAGCAAATTCCTATGCTCCTCTCAACCGTTGTGGGCAACATTAGCATGGGTGGAAGGGTAAAGGTTCTTGATCTTCGGTTTCCGAAAAGCTGGCTGAAAGGCTTTCAGGGTCCCAAGTTTGGCACAAAGGGTGTGTTCAAGGTATTGGGTGTGAAGGGCCGACCACTCCTCAATAACATGATTAAACCGTGCACTGGATATCCACCAAAGGTTGGGGCCAAGTTACTTTACGAAGCGGCACGAGGTGGGGCTGATATCATCAAGGATGATGAACTTATCGCGGATCCAGTCTTTAACCGCATTACCAAGCGTCTTCGCCTTTACATGGAGGCTATCGATAAGGCGAACTCGGAGAAAGGCGAAAAAACCTTGTATACAATTAACATCACCGATCGTATTCCGAAACTCATGGAAAATGCTGAAGCAGCCCTTGAACATGGAGCCAACGCCCTCATGATCAATTACCTGGCTGTGGGATACAGTGCCGTCCGGCAAGTAACGGATGACCCAAGTGTCAACGTTCCGGTTCTTGGTCATATGGATATTGCTGGAGCCATGAGCTACTCTCCGATTAGTGGACTATCAACCCAACTTGTGATCGGAAAACTGCCACGCCTAGCAGGTATCGATATCGAAGTATTTCCAGCACCCTATGGAAAGGCTCCCCTTCTCAAACAACGATACATCGAAATGGCACGCGCTATGAACTACCCATTACACCACATTAAACCCACAATGCCTATGCCAAGTGGAGGCATAACTCCTGGTCACGTGCCGATGGTGGTCGAGGACCTAGGACTCGACATCATGATTGGAACTGGTGGCGGAATTCATGCCTTTCCTCCTGAACACGGCGGCCCATCAGCAGGTGCTCGTGCCTTCCGTCAAGCCATCGATGCCACAGTAAAGGGAATCTCACTAAAAGACTATGCCGAGGAGCATCCAGAATTAAAAGTCGCCCTTGATAAATGGGGAACTGGAAAAACCGGTTTCGAAATGTAATTTCAAAAAAACTATCTACTACAAGACTTTAACGCAGTAATATACTATACCACCTAAACCTGATTATTTCTAACAGGAAGACAACTGGGTTTCATCAATGTCAGTACGACATGGTCAAATAAGCCGGGTGCGCCGACCCAGACAAGACGCAAAATCCATGTATGATCGATATAGTCGATTCTATGATTGGATTGGGGGACAATTCGAACGGAAATATGCTCTGGCAGGTGTTCAAGCATTAGAAGTGAAACCAGGCGAACACGTGTTAGAAATTGGATATGGCACTGGCCACATGCTTGTTGTTCTAGCCAATTTAGTAGGTTCTTCGGGTAAAATCTGGGGTATTGATATTTCAGAGGGAATGTACAATATCGCTCTTAGGCGAATTCAGCGGAAGGGCCTTGAGCCACGAGTGCGTCTTTTATGTGATGATGCGTTAAACCTTCCTTTTGATTCTGATTTCTTTGATGTCGTATTCATGAGTTTTACCTTGGAACTCTTTGACACTCCTGAGATTCCTCTGCTCCTAACCCAATGTCGACGTATCCTGCACAAAGATGGACGAATTGGAGTGGTTGCTCTATCAAAGAAGAACCAAGTAGGGCGAATTAATCGCATCTATGAATGGTTGCACCATTACTTTCCGAAATGGATTGACTGTCGCCCAATCTTCCTTTCTCAGATTCTCAGTAACGCGGGTTTTCAGGTTAAACGAGAACTTCTCTTCCCGATGTTTGGGTTGCAGGTTGAACTCGTTATCGCTAGGAATCATAGAAAGACCCGTTGAATGATCTCAATTATTCATATACAATCAGGCTTCATTGTTAGTTAATTGAGGAGTGCTCATATCATGGAGCAAACAGAGAAGCAGATTCTAGCCGTAGCAAAGGAGTTTGATGATGCTATTGAAACTCGTAATCATGAGAAGATCCTCCCTTTCTTTGCAAAAGATTGTGTTATTGAATTGCTTGGTGTAACGCTCCAAGGATGGGATGGTGCCCGGCGATGGTTGGAGTGGATGTTTTCACATCTAACGACTATTCGCTTCAAACCTGTTGTGATCATGGTAAACGGTGACACTTTCTTCGAAGAATTCATCGTAACCGCTACACTAAAGGATGGACGACAGGTGATTTCTAAACAGGCGGAGGTCCTCATTTATGAGAATTTAAAGGTCAAGTACCTTCGGATATATTTTGATCGGTTAGACTTTGCAGGTGCCATTGCTACTGGGTGGTTTAATCAAATCGTTATCAATCGATTGAAAAAAGCCAGTACAAGGGGTCTTGTCTAAACCGAAGGGAACTAATAGTCCGCGCTCCATATCTTAAGGGTTCTTCATCACCCCGAGTAACCTATGAAGTGCCAAAAATGCTAACCTTCACGTATCATGGGCTAGCCTGCGTAGAACTTGAGGTCGCAGTCCGTTTGCTTCTTAATCCAGGTACGAGTCCACTTGAAGAATTGGAACTCCTTGCCACCCTGAATCCTGATTATGTGCTGGTAAGCAATACAGCAGATGAGTTCATGGGCTATGTGTCCCAGTTCCCACCTAACCCGAACCGTGTGATTTTAGGTAATGAACAAGTGGCTGCTAGCCTTCAAGGGCAAGGGGTTGATGCCATGCAGCTTCGAGTAATCAAGCATGCGGAATCCTTTGATGCGGGTCATGATGTGGTGGTCACCGCCTATGAGCAAAGCTATGAGACAGACCAACTCATCATCAATACCATATATTGTGTAACAAGTAAACAGGCAAATGTTTTGCATCTAGGACGTGCACAAGATCTTCGTGGTTTAGGGGACTGCTCTCCGCATCTGCTTTGCATCCCTATTGGAGAATCGAAGTCTGGGGTGTTCACCCCACAGCAGGCAGCAAAAACGACAGCACTTATTGAACCCAATTATGTTTTGCCGCTATTAGGTGATGTTGGTCAATCGACCCAATTCGATATTGCTGTTGCAGCTCAAAAGAAAAAAATTACACGGTTATTTCCTGCTGAAGGTGAAGCCTATTCGGTGCCCATCTATGAAA
>JABXGY010000145.1 GCA_016550395.1 archaeon
TAAATTCTGAATTCCAAAAAAAATTCTAGTGTATTTGAATGCCAGTCCATCCATTGCTTCTTATTGGTTGCGGACGAATGGGACGTGGAATTACACGAATGTTGCTTAGCGAGCAACATAACCAACCATTCCAGATTGAACTTTGGATTTTTGATCCTCTAAGTGAGGCTGAAGATTTATGTCAGCAGGAAGTCAGAGCAAGCGGGGTGGATGGAAAACTTCGTCATGTTCGTGAATTGCTTACAAAATCTGATTCTATGAAATTAGAAACGGTCGTAAAAAACTCAACTGCTGATCCAAGTGCTACCAAGCAAGTTATTTCGATATTGAAAAAACCCATTACCCAAGTAAAACCACGCTTGATTCTAAATACTGCAACATTTTCTTCGCAGCAAATCTATATACCTTTGGCATTAGAAACAAGCTGTGATTACATCGATTTGGGTCAAAAGCTACAACCTATGGACACATTGGCTGCAATGGACTTCTCAATTCAGAAAAATCAAAGGCAAGTTCGGGTTATTCAAGAATGTGGGTTAGCTCCTGGTTTAGTAAATATGTTAGCAACAGACATGTTCTACAAGGCATTAACACATTCAGCAAAGAATCATGTCCATACCGTACAAATGCGCGTTGGAGGGCTTCCACAGCATTCAGATAAGAATGGTAACCTACACTATGGTCCGACATTTTCTCCCGAAGGTTTAGTTTACGAATATGAAGGAAATGCAAATTGTATTCGTAACGGAGACCTCAAAACGACTTCCACATTTTCTAATCCCGAATATTGGGAAGATCCTGAAGAGAAAACATCATCATTTGGTATTCATCCATTCGCGTTAGAAAAAACTAATCTACAAACAATCCTTGAAAACCGACTTCAGAAAAAGTTCATCAGATGGCAAGACAATACACTTTACCTGGTTAACCTCCAAGCTCGCCCAACTGCCGATGGCACTTCTCGTATGTGTTACGACCCTGCTATCTATGAAAGAGTAACTCACCTTGAATATAAAACACTTAGATTTTCACCACACTATCAGACTTGGAATAAGATGAAAGAAGCTGGAAGTCTCCAAACCACTTTAGACTATTGGAAATTAAATATCGAAAATCCAGAAATTACCGGATACCCGGATATGGTCCTACTTCGTGTATGGACACAAATCAAAACCAATGATCGCCCTTCAATTATCGAACTCATCACGTTACATGATGATATACCCGTAGGAGATCCCCACGGATTTACCGCAATGCAACATCTGACCGGTTGGCCTACAGTGGATTTGACAATGATTTTATTAAAATATCCACCAGGAACGGATATATCTCAGCGTCCACACCTGCTTTATCCACCCTCAGCACAAACAGCCTTTAAACGATCTATTGAAGACATCCTCCAAAACGGAGGCATAATTGCTCCCTACGAACTTGTTAGGGGGATTGCCTACCTGCAGTCTCTAATTGCGTATGACCGTATTCCTCTCTGTCAACTCAAAGTCGATTTCAAATCTATCGAATCTAAATAATCCTAATGAATTCTTCAATTGGTTTGCGTTGAGGTCGCTGTTCTTCAATCTTTAACTGTTGTTCATTGAGAAGTTCTATGTTGGTAGTCGAATGTTTCCCTACATTTACTAGTGTAATAACAGTCATTTCATCAGATATGCCAAGGACTTTTTTCACCTTTTTTGGATCAAATCCTGCGATGGGATGAGCAACTAATCCAAGTTCTGTGGCTCGTAGTATAAGGAAAGCAGTCGACATTCCGGTGTCGAAAAGATAGTAATCGCGTCCAGGCATCATGCAGTCTAAATCCTTTTTGGTATATACAACGATGATAAGGGACGCAGCCTCAACCCATTTATTGCCTCTTCTAAGAGCGGGGTGAATCTGTTCAAGCATTTCTGGGGATCGGACGAAAATAAAATTCCATGGTTGCTTATTAAAACACGATGGAGAAAGTTGAGCGCTTCTAGCTAATTCCTCAATAATTTCATCAGTTATAGGTACCGATTCTAAAGCTCGATAGGCTCGTCGTGTTTCAATGGCAGATTTTACATCCATAAATATCGCCTTCAATTACTATTATCAAAATCCCTTTCAACTAGTTTTCTTATCATTAGATAATAAAAAAACACTTGATTTTTCATACGAAAACCGAACTGTATTGTTTAAATTGTTATACTTGCCAATATACGAGGAACAAACCGTTGAGGTTTGAATATGGGTGGAATGTATCCTGCTGAGTTCGAGTGTGAAGCTCGACTCATTGATGGGCGCTGTGTTCAGGTACGACCACTTAATTTTGACGAATATGATCGTTTAGAAGACTTATACAATCGCTCGACTGAGGAATCGCTTCGAAAACGTTTTGGATGGACTGATGCCAGAGCATGGCTTCGTTCAATTAAAGGCTGTGTGACAACTGGAAATCTGTGCTTGGTTGCTGAATACCTCAATGCTCAGGGTAAACTAGAAATTATTGGTGATTGTTGGTACTTCAAAGACCTAAACACTGGCAGTGCAGAGGTATCGATTTTGGTGCGAGATGATTTCCAGAATATGACTTTGGGAACACAAATGATGAGAAAATTAGTTGAGATTGCTAAGTCAGAGGGGTTGTATCGACTTTTCGCGCTTGTAAATGTGAACAATACGCCAATGCTTCGCATTGTGCAGCGATTAGAATTCAACTTTGTGCATGGTGCGGATGGTGTAAACCTATATCGGCTTGACCTATAACTGCCTGTGAAAAAAGTATTAAAGTCTAAATGTCTAGGCAGGTCTGTAACATTCTGGGGATGAAAAGCTTTGACTAGCGGCATCGATGATGCAGATGTATCCTTAAAGGTAATCGCCGTTGGCGATGCAGCGGTTGGCAAAACAAGTATTGTCGGTCGATACGTAACGGGAGCCTTCGAATCATCATACAAAGCAACGATTGGAACCGACATTTTCCGAAAAATTGTACATGTAGAAGGGCGACGTATTGCTCTCCTTTGCTACGATACAGCGGGTCAAGAACGGTTCCGTAATCTTGTTGAACGCTATTTCATTGGTGCAATTGGTGCGTTATTAGTGTATGATATCACAAATAGGGAAAGCTTCGAGAATCTGCCTACTTGGACACACCAAGTGGATAAACATGCAGGAGGAGCGTTGAAGATCGTAATTGGTAACAAAATTGATTTGAAAAGCGAACGAATAGTCTCGGGAGAAGAAGGACAAGGTATGAGCCAGCAGTTGGATGCAGAATTCATCGAAACCAGCGCGAAAGATGGGTTAAATATCGAACCTGTCTTCGAACGTATCGCTCTTTATGCTGTAGATCGAGTACGTGGGCGCGTCCCCTAGCATAAATTAATCTGGTGGATGTAACGGAGATCCACAACTTTCACAATACGCAGCAGGATCCTCTAGGAATGCACCACATTTTGGACAATATTGAACACGCCGTCGACGCCTCCGACGTGGTGTAGCTCTCTCTGCCACAGCAGGATGTTTCTTCTTCGGTAAAACAGGTTTCGCCTGTCCTGTCCGATATCGGTACATGGCGTGTTCCACAACAGAACTAAATTGTTTCCGTCGTTTTTTGAAGGTCTTATCATCCTCATAAGGTTTGGACTGTTCAACCTTCAGTTCATACCAACGTTCTTTTTGTATTTCAGCATCGATATCAGGAGCAATCCGGATCAGTATACGATCTTCTTTGCTCTCAATTTTTGAGATTTGATCATAACGGATATATTCCTGAATAGGACCACCACGGAATGAAATTAGCCCTCCGGTTAATCCCTTTCGTTTTGCATAAAACGCCAAACCCCGATTAGTTACAGCCAATTCACCTACTTTCACTACATGGCCCATTAACTCGTCGCCAGTTTCAGCCAAAATAGTAGTCGTATAAATAACTGTGTCCTCACCAGGTATGAGTTTCACCAAGTTCTTAGTGAGTTTTCCTTCGGGAATATACCAATCACCGATAGGCATAGAAAATCACCACAGACAATTTATTTCAGCTCATTTAAAGTCGAAGGGAATTCAATAATTTAAGATTACTGAGTCTAAGCCCTAGCCATTAATTCCATATATCAATTCGAAATATACGAGTAATTATTTTACGTTTATTAAATCAAATGTATTTTCTTCATTTAAGAATCAGGGTATCAAGCATTGGTAAAGCTCTTATAAGGCATAGTTTGGTTCGCATACCTGTGACATTCGATCTTGTCGTAGCTGGCAAACTCGCCATCGATGAACTATCATTTGAAGGGTCTGCTCCTACTACAGTGCTTGGTGGGTCTGCTACTCATGTTTCTTTGGCTGCAGCCACAATGGGAAGCAATGTTGCGATCGTATCTGCTATTGGTGATGATTTTCCTTCTCAGTACCTTCAAATGCTTCGATCAAAGGGTATTGACCTTTCTGGAGTTGTGCAGCGTAAAGGGCGTTCAGCGCATTTCTGGGCAGATTTTAATAAGGATGGAACCATGAGGAACTATCGCTTACATTTTGGGGTTGGTAATCAGCTTTCACTTCGTCACGTTACGAGACTCACAAAAGATGCTAAAGCGGTACATCTTGGCATTCTTCCTCCCCACCTTCAAAGAAAGTTGATTAACCGTGTCTATGGCACAGGGAAACTCTTGAGTATGACTACGATATTTCATCAAGCTAAGACACTACGAGATCAAATTCTGCCCCAATTACCGTATCTTGATGTGTTATTCTTAAATGACAGGGAAGCTTTGTTTCTTACAGACACAGAAGATGTTACCAGTGCAATAAAACAATTAGGTAAACTCTTGCCCTTAGTAATCGTAACACAGGGGCGAAAGGGTTGTTTAATAAACCAACAAGGCATAATCCAGCATGTCTCCAGCTACACTGTCAAAAGGGTTGATGCAACAGGGGCAGGTGACAGTTTTGCGGGAGCATTTTTGGCTAGTTATCTACACGATAGAGATGTGATTATGGCTGCAAAATGGGGGAATGCTGCGGGTGCCCTTAATGTTCAAAAAATTGGATGTATGTACCTTGCAGAAGCTACCTATCAAGACATAGAAGACTTAGTGTAAATAACGCAACAATCATTGTATTCTGACTAACCCATATCTATCCTAATGGTTGTAGCAACAGTTGACAATTTTTTGCCCAGTTGAATGCAACAA
>JABXGY010000146.1 GCA_016550395.1 archaeon
ACAAGCCACACCGCCAATGTAAAAGTCGAGTTTTATCAGGGCATCTATGAGACCATAGAGACTCCTCATATCTCACAGCCAGTAAGTGGAGAACCTCGATGGAAACGCGTTTTACTTGTCGATGATATCTCTGATACAGGCTCAAGCCTCAAGGCTGTTATTGAACACTTACAACGTTATAAGGTTGCAGAATTACGTTCAGTCTGTTTGCATGTAAAACCATGGACAGAACCACTTCCTAATTTCTATGTGAAATCCACCGATGCTTGGGTAATATATCCCTGGGAACTCAAAGAATTCATTTTCGCGCAAGCGCAACAAATGAAAGAAGAAGGCAAGTCTGAAAAAGAAATTAAATTATCTCTTCAAAATTTTGGTCTACCTCCAAGACCATTAAAGGAGTTCCTAGACGAATGGCGTCAACGATAAGTTATTGGCTACCTCGCCATCGAATACTTCGGAAAACCAATTGTGAAAGGCCACGAATTGATAACAAATTCACAGTTGACTTATATTGGCTAACCAACTCGTGAATTGCCACTTCTGGAAGTCCGAACTCTTGAAGTGTTTCTTGAAATATTTTAATTCCACTTTTTGCATGGCGTTGTCCCCAACGCATTGCTAACCACGAACGGACAGCTGTTCGTAATCCAGCTGGTATGACTGATATAATCATTTTAACCGCCAATTCCAGCTAATCCTCCATTTGTTAAGTATGAAAAGTTAGGGAAATATTGAGAGAGGAGGTGCTTGGGGCTTCCGATTGCCTTGATCTGACCCTTTTCTAGGATAGCTATACGATGACAAAATCTACAGGTCAGCTCAGGATTCTCGGAGGTCAAGATGACTGTACTTCCCCAATTTCTTGCCTTGACTATTAATCGCAGGACATGTTCCTGGAAATAAGAAGCGATTTCTTTTTCTGGCTCATCTAATAAGATGAGTTTGGGGTCATTGATGAAGGCTAATGCTAGGGCAAGCCGGTTCTGTTCACAACGATTAAGTTGATTGCCCGATTTCTCTAGAAAGTCAGTTAGGTAAAAACTTTGCTTCAACCATTTAAGTCCAAGAGGTTTGTGATAAGTTGAAGCTGCTTCCTCAAGAAGTTCACATACCGCGAGTTTAGGTTCTAAGTGTGCTGGATGAAGTTTCAAACCAACGAGGTCTGTGAGCCTTGCAGAATCTGTACTAGGCTCAAAACCCAATGTTTCAACGGATCCTAGATCTGGACACATCGTCCCTCCAAGTATTTTTAGAGCAGTCGTTTTCCCTGCTCTTGGGGGGCCGATGAGGCCAAAAATCTCACCATGATACACAGTGAAGGTTACTTTGTTCAGGGCAAGAATTGACCCAAAACGCTTGTCAACATCCTTCACAGCAACCGAAATCACCCAAGCACCACTCACTCAATAATTTTCAAATGCCTAATCTTTCTCCTTCTCAGCGAGTTTTCGACGAACTCGCCGTTGGACTTCTTCACCCCAATCATCAGCCTGACGACCTTTACTCATACCTTCGCTGATGAGATCCTTGATATCCATGATGCTCATGTAGTTCCGAGTCATTTCGAGAACCATTTCCTCTGGAAGACCTTGTTTCTTTAGGCTCTGGTAAAGTGTTCCGACTGACTCAGCAATACTTTTAGCAACTTCAGGTGAATAGATGGATTGCACCAGTTGGGAAATGAGTTGGGGGATAGTTTCCTGAACAGCTTCCATAATGTCACGAAATTCTTCGCTATCAGGAGTTTTTGATTTACGGTCTTTGTCGCTCATAGTGGGTATCACCAAGATATACTAATATGGTCAGCAAACATATACTATCTGTGAAAAAGTGACCAGAAATTCGGTCACGTCAGCCCTACAACAGATCATCAGCAATTTTGTAATAAGTCGCTTTCTTATCCTTATGTGACTCTTGGATAACCCCGATTTCAATTAGACGTTGAATCCGCTCACGGATAATCCGTCTGGAAGCAGTACCACGGTGTCGTCGAACAGCTACTGTTAATTGACTGATATTCAGGGGGTTCCCAGCTTCTAAGGCTTCAACAATTAATCGACTAATTTCATCTTTTCCAATCTCGGGAAATCGCCGTTGCAGTCGTTGGCGTCCCGTAAATCGTCCCATCATTTCAAATAAAGATCCATAGAAGTCCATTCCTTCTCGGATTACCCTGGTGGACTGTTTGAACTCGCCCATTTCTGGCTCAATCCGAGCAAGAACTCGTTCTATTCGGGCTAGCCGATAGGAAATATCCTCAAGTTTCTCCCGTAATTCAGATTCTTCTTTTCGTTTATCCCGTTCTTCTTCAGAATGCTCGGGATCCGAAGGATTTGTCATCGGCTTCAGCCTAAAACCATTTAGAAATCTACACCTTTATAGATGACCCTATCTCCGAAATAGTCGATAAATAGGTCAAGGTCATCTTTCAGTGTCCGTTGACGATAAGCTTTATAGACAACATAGATATCTAGCAGTATGGCAATTTCGTACGAGTTTGTCTGGTGGGAACGACTTTACGAATTGTGCTTTCGATTATACGAGAAGATTTTGGGTTCAGGGTTTCGACCTGACGTGATTATTGGCGTTGCACGGGGTGGATGGATTCCAGCACGCATTCTCTCAGACTTGTTTTTCACTCGGGAAACCGCCAATGTCAAAGTGGATTTATATCGTGGCATCTATGCGCGTGATACTGAACCTCGAGTGAGTCAAACACTACCAAAAGATATGCAGTGGAAAAGTCCACTTCTTGTTGATGATATTTCTGATACTGGTGACAGCCTCACCATCGCCTTAGATCATCTCAATAACCGAGGATACACAAATCCCCGGACTGCAACTTTACACCTAAAGCCCTGGACGAAATTAGTTCCAGATTATTGGGTTGTCAAAACTGAAGCTTGGGTCGTTTATCCTTGGGAGTTGAAAGAGTTCACCTTCAACATTGCTAGTAAATTATCTGAAGAAAAGAAATCAGCAGAGGATATCATTGCTCATTTGTTAGATGTTGGAGTCCCCTTACATTATGCTCAGCTTTTCTTGAAACAATGGCAGGACCAGCAATCAAGCTCGAAGGCTATTTCCCGGATGATACACAGCTCTAAGACAAAGGAAGCGAAGTAAGACCACAACTTTTTCTTAGGTTAAAAAGAAAGGAGGTTTCTTTTTATCTGCCTTCCGAAGTTTGTACTTCTTGGTTCCAATACTAAGCTCTTCGGCATAATCAAGTTGACGTAGGTGACATTGGGTGGGTGTTTTTTCACCTGTGTGCGGATCAGGCCAAGGTGTGGCAATGGCTAATTTATCTTCACCAGGTTGAATGTCTCCACATGCTGAAATTGTAACCGGTTGGGCTTCATTAAGCAGGTCGATACTCGCTGCATCTATTGCAACTGGATCTCGTGATGCGAAAATACCTAAGTCTGGGATTAGAGCCATGGGTCCAAAGGGTGCACAGTCACAGGTTTGACTGATATCTAAGGCCACATTGAAATAATAGAAGCGATCTCGACCAACTCCATCTATCACGCCCAACGCATTTTCTATCATAGTTTCAGTCGATTTAATTGGATCAGTTCCCCATTCAGCAGTAATCGCTTTTGATTGGGCTTCAGATCGACAAACGCTGACGCAGTGGATGCAATGCATACAGCGGTCAAAATTAATTTCTACCTTCGGGTTCACGGTGATACATCGAGTTGGGCATGCATCAATGCATTTTCTACATTCAGCACCTTTGCATTCCTCAGGATTGACAATAGGATTTTGTGGTCCATGCATCATGGCTTTACTATATTTGCCCACGCACCCAATGCCTAAATTCTTTAATGTTCCACCCATTGCTGTTCCCCCATGACCCTTGAAGTGGGTGAAGACAATTATCACATCAGCGTCACGTAAAGCCATTCCTACTTCCACTTTTTTTACATGCTTTCCATTAATTGGCACAGAAAAAGTGTCTGTTCCCCAATATCCATCAAGTAATACAATTGGGGCACCAGTTGTTCCAATTGTGTAACCATTTGCCGCGGCCATACGGAAGTATTCGGCTGCTGTTGTACGACCACCATAAAGCCCTGTACCATAACCAAGTCCTGCAGACTCTGAAAGAATCGGGTAACCTCCTTGGGCTTTTACCAAATCCACTACTTTTCTTAAGAGAGCGGGACGCATGTACATGAGATTCCCATAGGCACCAAAATGTGTTTTAATGAAGACTCGGGCATTTTTTTTAATAGCCCTATTAAGCCCCATTTTCTTCCAAAGGATTTCGAGCTTCTCCAACATGGAATAACGAGGTCCAACTTGTCGGTTTACAAACCAAACATCTGATTTTGTCATAAGAAAGATATGCCTCCTAATATTCGAATGATGGGCATAGTGATTCAAAGTGTTATTTCTTTTTCCTTATTCCATTTATCCATCTTCATATAGCGATAAGTAAGTTGATTAAACTTTTAATAAAAGGTGGATAACTATTCTCGGTGGTATTGTGCACCGACGGAACATCATTGCTATTATTCTTGGATTTCTTACTGGACTTTTGCTCATACTTATCGGTTATACTAATCCGTTAGACTATGCCGGTTATATTATCTTAATTTGGAATATACTTGCGCTTCCCAATCAGTATTTACCCATTGCATTATTAGTAAATTCAGTACTCCAATGGCTAGCCTCCTTTGGTGGACTAACAGTCATTATTGGCGCAATTCTCGTAGGGTGTAAAATAGAACGAATTGGTCGCTGGCTTATTGGTCTCGGAGCCGGAATGAGTATGATGACGCTCCTCTGGCGGATCGTGAGTATACTTATTGGGCTCGCACCTCTCGGGTCATTCCTAAATGGCTTTAATGGTCTCTTAGGAGTCACCCTTGTCTTAGCTATAATTACCGAAGAGCTAATCGTTATAGAAGGCATTTGAAAAGGATAACCAACGAATCTCCTCTTGGTACACTCTTGCTCCCTAATTCATAGGGTTTCAGACGGTGCCTTTCCTCTATTGTATAAAGGGATAGATATTTTATGTAGTTTGTATCTTTACTCATGCGTCTGATAGGCTTCTGAAGATTCGGATATTGAGATGTAATTTTCATCATCTCAAGAAATGCCCGATTCTTGATGGGCTTGTCAGGAGGACGGAAAAATGAGTAAAGTACAATTAGTTGCTGTTGCACTAATCTTCTTTCTCGTCGGTACCGGTGTTGGCTTCGTCTTAGGCCCGATATTCCTCAAACCAGTGAATCCTTATGACGTGGCAATTGTTTTTGCTACAGGTGGACTCGGTGATAAATCTTTCAATGACGGCGTTTTCGAAGGTGCAGCACTAGCAGCTGCTGACTTCAATACAACATTTACGTGGGTGGAACCGACAGAAGTTGCAGAGTTTGAGCCATTCCTTCGACATTATGCTATGCATCCGGAATGGTTGACACCATATAAGCTCATAATCGGAGTTGGGTTCACACAAGTAACTGCCATGCAAAATGTGGCAGGACAATTCCCAGCACAGAAGTTTGCTATCGTCGACGAATACATTAACGAAACAATCTATCCCAACGTAGCATCTCTACTCTTCGATGAAGAAGAAGCGGGAGCACTCGCCGGTGCTATTGCAGGAATGTATACTCAAACTGGCATACTTGGGTACATTGGCGGAATGAGTGGAATTCCACTTCTTTGGAAATTTGCTGCAGGCTTCTTCTGGGGAGCTAATATCACTCGACCAGAACTCGGTATCACTGTGGCTGCTGGTGGTGATAACGTATCTGTAGCCTATGTCGCAGATACCCCC
>JABXGY010000147.1 GCA_016550395.1 archaeon
GTGAGTTTCATTAGTGCCATTATCGCCTTCTTACCAATCGGGTTCTTTGGTATATTTTGGATCATAGGCTCGATTATTACAGGAATTGTAGAAACTGCTCACCTAATCGGCTTTGCTGGATTATGGCTAGGAATTCTTCTCAATTATCTAATTGGCAAAATCCTGGCCAGGTACTCGCTCATTGATGGTTGATTACTCTTTGAATAACCTCTTGCAAATTAACCACTCAATAGAGGTCTTCTATTAATCGATATTGTGTGCAAATGAGTAGCGACCATCCTGAGCTATTCCTAAGATAAAAATTAGCATGTAAATTCATCGGATCAATTTTTGTGGTCATGTTTTTTTGTTCTTTACTAAAACTGGAATCAGCGAGTAAGACTTAGGTCTATGATTTTCGGAGTCTTTGCGTGACTAGAATAAGTCGGTCCATTGTCTTGTAAAGTGTCTTTAATCCACGTCTATCTGCTTCTGCTCCAACAGCTCCCTTATCTTTTGACCAGATCGTTGCCCCAAGGTTCGCTCCAAAGGCACCTCCTCCTAGCGATAAGATGAAATTGATTGTGTAAAAATCATGGATAGTTCGTAAAGTAGGTTCTTGCCCTCCAACTCGATCTCCTCCCACGGCAATTCCTGCACCAAATTTCCCATCAAAGACCTTAGGAGTACGAGCCACTAATGCACGAGTCCGGTCCAGTAAAGTCTTCAATTGCCCACTAATATTGCCTTGGTATACAGGGCTACCGATGATATATGCATCTGCCCACTCCATTAATTCATAAACTTCTTCCATATCATCTTTGAAGACGCATCCTTCCCGAGTCCGAATGCAATGATCACAATGGATGCAAAAATTAATTTTCTTCTTTGCGACAGAAAAAGAACGAACCTCTGCATTATATTTCTCCATTGCATAGTTTAGCGCTTCTTGAATGGCATACTCCGTTGCAGCTTTCCGTGGGCTCCCTGAGATTCCCAATAAACGGATTTTCTTACTGGACATCACCTTCACCTATCAGTACTTTGTTAACCTGTTTTTTCTACCTTATCAATTATCAAGATCATATTCAATTGTCATCTAGGACAAGACATAATCAAAATAAGCTGTTAAGCTCATGTTACTCATCAAGTTAGGAGGCAACTTGGTTGAAACTAAAATTTGCTTGGGGGATTACTGGTGCTGGCGATTTCATGCCCGAATCGGTCCAGGTCATGAAAGAGATTGTGACCGAACATGATGTGACGGTTCTGGTTTTTATTTCTAAGGCTGGCTTGCAAGTTCTAAAATGGTATAAGTTGATGGATACGTTGAAATCCATTACTTCAAAAATACGAACGGAAATTGATGCGAATACTCCTTTTGTCGTGAGTGCCCTCCAACGGAAAGTTTACCAATTTCTGGTAGTGATGCCTGCTACTGCTAATACTGTTGCGAAAATTGCCTATGGCATTGCCGACACTCTGATTACCAATTCAGTTGCCCAAGCAATGAAAACAACAGTACCAATTTACATATACCCTGTTGATCAGAAACCCGGAAAAGTAACTACAGTGTTGCCTAATGGCGATAAATTAGAATTAACCACCCGAGAAGTAGACTTGGAGAATGTTAAACGATTACGCGCAATGACAGGCATGACGATTCTTAATCACCCAACTGAAATCAAGGAACATTTGTTAAAATATTTAGAATGAACATTGATTCGTTTAACTGAGTAATCCTGCTTCACGAAGAAGTTCCTGTGTATCTTCATGAATTTCATTCACAATTACTTGAAGTTCTTTTTTGGTAAACCATGCTCCTGAGCCCACATCGGATGCTGGTTGAAAAGTTCCTTGCTTTACTTTGGCAATTACATCGAGGTAAAGAACATGGTCTATGAGAATTCCTTGTGTGTCTCGAATGACTCGTTCCATTGGTCGAACCCACCGCACGATATCAATCTCTAAGCTTGTCTCTTCCCAGATTTCACGTCGCAAACCATCTTCAAGGCTTTCGCCCGGTTCTAACCGCCCCCCAGGGCAAATGTACTTCTCAGCCCAAAATCCGCTTTTCTCAGGAACATGTTTCACAAGAAGCACTCGCTCCTGGTCGTCAATAATTACTGCACCCACACAAGGGGTAAATCGGTTTGACATTATTTCATCCATCCACATACATTCCGTTTATACCCCTTATTCTCTCTTTATCATATTATACAGGTCTTGTCTTTGAAGAGAAACGCTTAAATGGGTTTATGAAGGAACGCCCTTTACCTGCCACTTATTTCATGATTGTAAAATAATTGCGGAGGCGTCTTTGTTGAAAAAAATCAAAGTTGCCCTTGCTGGTGTAGGCAATTGTGCGAGTAGTTTAGTGCAAGCTCTTTATCATTATAACAGTCTGACTGAAGTTGGCGAAGGTGCGGGTCTTGCCCATCCAATGTTAGGAAATTATGCAGTGAGTGATATTGAAATCGTTGCTGCTTTCGATGTAAATAAGCATAAGGTGGGGCAAGATCTTAGTCAGGCGATATTTGCTAAGCCTAATAATGCCCCTAAATTTACTAAGGTTCCCATCACAAAGATTGCGGTTCAACGCGGACCTACATTGGACGGGATTCCCACTGAACTCGGTGAACTAGTGGAAGAGAGTGATGCCAAACCAGTCGATGTGGTCAAAGAACTGAAAGAAAGTGGGGCCAAGATTCTTGTGGGATTATTGCCAAGTGGGGCGAGTGACGCTACTTTGTTTTATGCAGAGGAGGCCTTGAAAGCAGGGTGTGGTTATATCAACACGTCCCCTGTTTTTCTTGCATGCAACCGTGAATGGGCACAACGGTTTACTGACAAGAAAGTTCCTCTTGTTGGTGATGACTTGATGAGTCAAATTGGAGCTACTGCACTCCATCGGGCACTTCTCGATTTTCTTGTCAAACGGGGCGTCCGTATCATTGAAAGCTATCAACTGGATGTTGGTGGAGGCACAGAATCCTTAGAATCACTTCATCGTGCTCGGGATCAGAAACGGTCCATGAAAACAAATATTGTCTCCACTGAAATTCCATACAAAGTACCAGTTACGGCTGGTTCAACTGATTATGTTTATTTCTTGGGGAATCGCCGAGAAAGTTATTTCTATTTACAGGGACGGTATGTCGGCGATGCAGACTTCAAAATTGATCTTCGCTTAGTTAGTCAAGATGCCCCTAACAGTACTTCCATACTCTTAGATGTTATCCGTGGTATGCAAATTGGTATTGACAGAGGCTTCGCTGGACCAATTGATGCGGTATGTTCTTATGGTTTCAAGGCCCCACCTCGACCCTATCCCCTCTCACTAAGTGAAACAATATTCGAACACTTCATTCGAAGCACTCGACCCGTCTAGCAAGGCACTGTCCACCGTTCTTATAAGTTATAGCGTCAAACGACAGTAGCACTAGTAGTTACTGAGGATGTGCATTATATTGAGAATCGGGATTGCTATGAGTCGGGAACGTCCAAATTGGCCTGTTCGTCGGTTAATTCGGGCGTTAGAAACTCAGGAATGTGAGGTAATCACATTTCGTCTAAAGGATCTTTCTGTCCACATGAATTCAGAGTCTGTGCGATTCTTACTTCCCCGTCGACGTTCTCTCGATGTCAATGGGATTATTCTTCGGAGCATTGGTGGTGGATCGACAGATCAAATCACTAGTCGTATTTCGATATTAGAGGCCCTTGAGTTCTCTGGAGTTCGGATTTTCAATTCAGCTTATAGTCATCGTCGCGCAAAGGATAAACTCGCAACCCTGGTTTGGCTAGCCCATCATGGGATTCCTATTCCCCGGACTACGATCACGGAGCGACTAGCAGTTGCTGTCGCAGCAACCAAACGGTATGGGGATATTGTTTCAAAGCCTCTTCGTGGGTCTCAAGGTCAAGGAATCTTTCGATTACAGGAACCTGATTTGGCTTTTCGTATTTTTAAGATATTACAAACCGCAAACCAAACCA
>JABXGY010000148.1 GCA_016550395.1 archaeon
GGGAAAGGCACCCAATCAATTAGCGGTTCGGTTTTTTCCAACTCAAGTTTATTGGCCTCTTCAAGTGGCATATCCATAGCAATGCCCCAATTGAGCTCACGTAATCTCTTCTCAGGAAGAGGCGTAATACCGAGAATGGAACCGATAATTTGTGCTGATTCAACCGCTCGTTTCAAATCACTGGAGTAGAACGCCAATGATTTACCCGAAGTTATTGTGCGTAATCGGTGACCAGTAAGACTTGCTTGTTTTCGACCAAGATTGGTGAGTGATGAATTTGTCCACCCTCCGGTAAACCCTTTCACGTGATGCCCAGATTCCCCATGCCGAACTAATAACAACTCTTGCATCTATTCACCAGTGGAGCTGACATGCTTTAGGCTAAAAAATCTTCCATAGAGTAAGCAATTATATGAGAACGTTTTCAACCTCAACCTTTCGGTTTGTTAGTCCTAATGAATCCGCTGGTATTGTTCGATCACCATACAAGGTGGCTTTGGATTGACCCCGATACAGAGCATCTGCAATACGAGCAATTGCATCACCTTTCATGATACCCGATCCACTAGCCCCAGTCACGACTATGACTCCAGAATGATCATAAATCAAGGGAATAGCATCCACGGCGTAAGCATAATCACCTGCCCACATATTTCCTGGTCGGATATTAGCAAAAGCTGGGAAGTATTTACTTAGAACGGGATAGACGCTGTTTTCATAATAGGCTCTTTCAGCACTGTAATCTTCCTCCTCCATCGTGTATTTGTAGGCTCGTCCGACTTTATCAGCACAACCAATCCAGAATGATTTTTCCTCTGGAACCCCCCGCACATAAACACCGCCAGAGGGGAGAATGGTGAAAGGGATAAAGCCTGTATCGCTGAAGCCCTTCGTAAACAACAATTTCTCAAGAGGAGGATTATCGCTAGCTGAGACCATGAAGAGCTGTCGTTTCTTAGCTTTCACATAACTTGGAATTCCCACAGGATCTAATAACGCATTAGTCCAAGGTCCAACTGCAACAATTACTTTTTCTGCATGAATATTTCCTTGCGCAGTATTAATCCCAGTTACTTGTTTCTGTTGCCAAACCAGGGGCTCTCCAGGCAGTCCTAAAGAGGGTTGAGCTTCAAGGAGTAGCTTATTAACCCGTAAATTAAACCGAGGTTTGACTTTCGAGAGTTTAAGGAATTCGGTTTTGTAAAATTGGACTAATAAGCTGGGATCTAACACACCACATTCTGCACCAAATAGCCCGTAATCCACGTTATTGAGGTGCATGAGGTTAGCCTCTTCATCTTCTGCAGTAAACTCGCATACTAAATTAGGAATTAACTTTTGGAGTTCCTTCTGCTCAATAACACGATAGGCAATATCGTTAGCTTCCATCCGCTGCATCCAGGTCTGTACTGAGGACTCCTTAAATTGATGCTCACTCAGCAACCAAAGATACCCACAAAAGTGTAAAGTAAGGTCAAATTTTAATTCATTTTGAACGTGTCGGAAGAAATCAATACTAGTATCGGTGAGTATCTGATTCGTTGACGAGGAAAACATGTTGCGGATAGCTGCAGCGCTCATAGCTGTGTTCGCTTGTCCAGCATCTGGTTGACTATCCACTAACAGGATGGTTTTTTCAGGATTATTTTTTTGCAGGTAATAAGCACTAGCGACTCCGAGGATACCGGCACCAACAACAATAATATCAAATTTCTCTGTCATTTCAACCTAGACTCCATTTAATTCCTAAAGTCAGAAGGAAATGGAGTGCCTTCTCCTTTTGTTCTTTATGGAAAGAAAAAAACAAACGTTCCCTAATGAGGCAGAATAAAAAAAAGAATCGAAGAGTGACTCTCAAATGAGAGTCACTGCTTCTGGTGAAAGATTTCAGAATTGAACGTTTCTAGTAGTACTCACCGCTGAGACCATATACGATTCGTACGAATCCAGCGATTATTAGTGCGATTGCGAGGAAGAAGTATAGAACTGTGGCAGCTGTTTGTAAGAAGAAGATGAAGATAATGCCGAGGATTAAAAGGAAGAATCCAAGGATTATTGCTAAGCTTCTCACCCACCCTTTAGTTTCTTTGTCCATGAGGCTAACGATAAGTGTGATGACGCCATAAATGATTAAGCCGATAGCGAAGAGTAGTGCGATTACACTTTCTACGAGAAAGGGATGTGCGAATGCTAATCCACCGAAGATAATCAACAATATTGCTGCGATAAGTAACAACGCTCGATATGCCATTGCCATTTCTTTGGCCAAGAAGCCTTTAATGAGATTCCAGATACCCCAAATGATGAGGATAATCCCCATTAACTGCATAAGAGTAACGCCAATGAGATAGGATGGATCGATGATACCCCAAATAACCCAGATACCAAGAACCACTAGAATGATACCCACTAGTACATCAAGAGCTCTTAACCACATAGGAATTTCTTCAGACATGGTTATCACTTGGAACCTCCACGAAATCTACCTCCTTATAAACCCCTAAGGTGTTACAAGTATGAGATTTGGATAGCAGAAAAGGTAAGAACTGGTAGTTATTTATGGAGAAACGGTACGAAACCTACCTCTCCTATTGTATAGAAGAGGAATTCGACCATGGTCTTCGCTGATCTAATTGCTGCTATCCCCTGGCTTGGAACACTTCTTATATTATTACCTATTATCGTTGCCTTGTATCTGCTGGCATTTCGTCGATGGTCTGCGGACAAAACTGGAATTGTAGCCTTTACATTTGGATTTATTATCGCAATTGTCTTTTTTGGAACCAATCCAATCCTTGCAGTGCTAGCCAGTATTGGCGGTTTCGTTGCCTCATTTCCCATTTCTTTGATGGTCGTCACATCAATACTTATGATTACTTACATGATACGAACAGGAGCTCTGGCTCGCATCACATTGTTTTTTAAAACACTGGGATCTGGAAACAAAGCCATCCAAATCATGTTAATCAATGTGGGACTTGGATTATTTCTAGTCGGATTAGGAGCAACCCCAGTTAGTATGCTTCCGCCCGTTATGCTAGCCATGGGATTTTCACCACTAGTCGCAGTTATGTTACCAGCTATTGGCTATGATCCACTAACGACGTATGCCCTCTTGGGAATTCCAGTTCTCGTCTTTTCCGATAGTGTAAACATTGCAGATCCCACATATTGGACAAGCCAATATCCTGGTACAGACCCCCTTTACATGTCTGGTCACGTTTTTTCACTTTTCATGCCTGTAGTTGCAACATGTATAGCCCTTGCCATGCTTTGGATCGCAGGCGGTCGAAAACTTCTCTTCAACAAGGAAGCCCTAGCCCTAGCATGTGTAACCTGGTTGACTGCAGGCTTCATCTGTTACCTTTGTAATCTTCCATGGGTTGGTTTGACACCGCTTACTAATATTTTTGCAGGACTTGCAGTGATTGGAGTCATGTTAACCTATTCCAAAGTCCGTGGTCTTCGACTAGTTGACAAAACAATTCTCACCAAGGAAGATAGACCTGTAATACAATCCATGGGACTAATCCGAGCTATGAGCCCATGGCTCATCCTCATTTTCTTTTGCTTCCTCGTCAATCTCATCCCACCAATCTATGATCTTTTCTTCAATATTCTGACTTTTCCCATAGTTATTGGTCGAATTACTATTCGAACAAGATTCCTTTGGAACGCGTATTTCTGGGTTCTTATCGCTACACTTCTTGCTATTAGCATTGATGCAATTCTTTCACAGCGTCAGAAACGAGTTCCAGAATTTATTCTTCAGGTTCAGGATACTGCAAAAACCTGGTTACGTCGTGCCTGGCGTCCTTTTATTTCCGCAGCTATCTTCTTTGCGCTAGCGTATGTTATGATTTTTTCGGGAAGTTACATTGCTGGCGATGGCTCCTGGCAAATTCATAACCCATGGAATATGATCTTTGTTCTCTCAGTGGTCACTGCATCAACCTTTGGACCACTTTATCCTCTCACAGCAGCATTTTTGGGATTATTAGGAGGTTTTGTAAGTGGGAGTGAAACCTCAACTATTGCGATGTTCCAGTCCTACCATCAAACAACTTCTACCATCATTGGTGCCCACCCCCTGGTCGTAGGCGCGAGTAGTGGAATAGGAGGTGGTCTCGCCAGTGTTGTGTCACCCGCAAAGCTTCAAAATGCAGCTGCCGTGATTGACGAATCAGGCATCGAAGGTCGCGTCCTTCGTTATGCTGTTCCTATCGCCCTAATAGTGACTATCGCTGTAGCGATTCTCGCCTTCTTTTGGGGCTACTTCATTACTTAAGATAGTTTTAAGGCTAACAACCGATGGAATGCTGTTCCCAGATTATACCGGACATTCTTGCACCATTGGATAACCGAGTTTATGCCAAGCATTAAGTCCACCCAAAACGTTGCTGACATCAGTGTAGCCATGTCTTCGAAGAATACTCGCAGCGAGGCTCCCACGCAATCCTGTAGCACATGCGGTGGCTAACGGTTTATTCTTCGGAATCTTGTCTAGGCGGTTCATAAGTTCTCCTACGTAGATGTAGGTTGAATCCTCTACGAAACCGGTTTCACATTCTGCAGTTGAACGTACGTCAATAAGCGCCAACTCATTCTTTTCCAGTTTTTCTTTTAACTGAGTTGCGGTGATTGTACCAAATTGGTTGGTGGGTTTTCCTTTGTTTCGCCAAGCATCAATTCCTGGACATAAATACCCTATGATGTTATCATA
>JABXGY010000149.1 GCA_016550395.1 archaeon
ATCACCTTGACTTCATTCATTATCCCAATTATCATAGAGTTCTTCACCGGGTTCAGTTTTCGGATATTTCCGAATAAACCAGTATAGCAGAACAAAACCTGTTACAGTTATTGTCAGCCCTAATACGAAAATGGGAAAGAAAAGGTGCAACAGAAATACATGGGTTATTATAAATGCTAAAAACGCAACAGAACCATAACCATAAAAACGGTATATTTGAGTTACCCAACCGAAAAGGACAAACAATCCGCCAACAACACCAGCAACAACCAATAGTCCATACTGGTTTAAGAAAATTCTAAAATCAGTTGTCAATTCACCAAATGCCATAATCACAAAGATCACAATGTTCAAAACTAACAATAATAAGACTAGTAACATTACTCGAATTCGTCGGCTCTGTTTAAACTCTACATAACCTATACGAGGGACAGTAATCGATCTTTTAGCTCCAGCATAACTAGCTATCCAGACTACGAAAGTACCTCCGACTAGATAAAAACTGGTTTCTAAAAATAGAAGTACGAAGCTAAATGTGACAATCGCCAGACCCAGAAAGATGTCAACAATTCCATCCTGGTGGTATGAAGTGTAGGCTTTTCTTTCCAAAGCTTTCAAGTCCACATGTTCTGTCATTTCATTTCGCCTTGATGTTATAGTGCTTTGTCACACTTAAATACTTTGCGTTATTATAGTACTTTGTATGGCAAAGTTAATAAGGAGGTATTAACAATCACTCCACAGGTGAAACGCATGTACAACGGCGTAAGCATCGAAACACAAAATCTTACCAAACAATTTGGACCCGTCCACGCTGTCCGAAACCTAACCTTACAGGTTCGAGAAGGTATCCGTTTTGGTTTACTTGGTCCAAACGGCGCTGGAAAAACCACAACAGTGCGGATTCTCTCAGGTCTAATGAAACAGTCAAGTGGCACGGCCACTGTTTGTGGACTACCACTTGCTTCAAAACGAAATGAAATCAAGGCAGTAACTGGACTCTTACCAGAAACACCTGGATTATATTCGAAACTATCTGCTGTCGAATTCCTTGAATTCATTGGTGCTCTCAACGGTTGGAATGGCGAAGTTTTGAATGGTCGTATCGATCGATTACTGGCAATCTTAGGTTTAGAATCTCGCCAAGATGATCTACTTGAATCCTATTCGTCAGGAATGAAACAAAAAGTCCTCATTGCCTCAACACTATTACATGAGCCAAAACTAGTTTTCTTAGATGAACCTACAGCGCGCCTTGATCCAAGTGCAAGCGCAATCGTAAAAGAATTAATTGGAATCCTTGCAGAGGAAACAGGAACAACCTTCTTCATCTGCACTCATCAAACCTCTTTTGCCGAGGATGTTTGTGACCAAATAGGGATTATCAATGAAGGCAAGTTAGTCGCTCTTGGATCAGTTGACGAGCTCATTGAAGTTTCTAGGGCAAAGGATTTAGAATCTGCGTACCTGCAAATTGTTGGCGGGAAGGTCGACCGGGAAGCCCTCCTGACTTGGAGGTGAGAGAATGACCAGTAAATGGTATAGCATAGCTAAGGCTGAATATCAGGTTAGTACTTCATCGATGCGAAGCAGTCGCACACGAAACATGGTTGCCCTGCTAGCATTTGGACTAATCTGGGCGATCTTTCTAGCACCATTTATGATAGGAACAATCATGGAATTGATTCTTCCCTTTGCATCCCTCCAAATCCTCTTAGTTACAATTTTTCCAGGATTAATGCGAGCTGTGATGTTTTTCCTTTGGATGATAATTCTTATCATTCCCTTATCACGTGCCCTCCAGGAGATTAAAATTGGTCAATGGGAAATCCTGCTTTCAAACGATGTCAGAACTCGAGACATCATGATTGGTTCATTTCTGGGAAAACTTCCAATCTATGGATTATTAGTTTTGTACCTTGCCCCGCCATTCTTTGCGTTATTCTTCCTTGCCTTCGAAGTCACTCTGATAGGCCAAATCCTGATCTACTTGACCCTATTTATTGCAGTACTAACAACAATCTGGTTATCAAATCTAATTACCGTGGCCATACAGGCTAAACTCGGTGAGTCTCCCCGTGGCAAAGACATAGCAAATGGTGTTTGAATCTTACTTGCCATAGTAAGTATTGTCCCCATGTATGGCATTATGTTCTTCAGTCTACAATTTTCTGCGATATTAGGGCTAAACGTCTTCCTCATATTTCCTTTCACCTGGCCTGCCGATGTCATCAGCTGGATCACAATTCTATTCAGTCAAATCGGATTAACTCCTAACCACATCCTCATCTTTCAACAAACACTTCAATTTGATATAGTCACAAGCACAACGCTTCTTGGTCTCTTTGCTGTGATTTGCGTCGGGATTGGACTTGGGTCCGCAGATCGCATCTTCACATACAATATCGGCGCACGTACTGAACAAATCACCACCATCAAAGGTGAAAACGTCATTCTGCGGGGTATACGAAAAGTCGCATCCGGTTCATTTGGTACGCTCTTAGTGACATGCCTTAAAGACTTCTTCCGAAAAGCATCAAATCTCTCCCGAATCGCCTATGGCATCATACTCGCAATAGTCCTACCGTTCATCATGACTCAAATGATCCTCATTGTCGGCAGTGACTCCGGAGGTGTCGATATGATGATGGTCGTCATGATAAGTGGTATCAGCATGGCCCTCATCGGATCATTCGCTTTTTCAGGCACAGCGTTCATGGAAAGCAAAGACCAATTATGGATTATCCAAAGCACACCCTCTGGCACGACTCGCTATATTAAAGCCCGTTTGATTGCAGGTTTTCTCATAGCCATACCGCTGTGCATCATTCCCGCACTCGCGATAACCATCCTTATCACGGGAACACTCGCAACCCTTGGATTTCTACTCATCTATGGATACATCATCATCTGTGGAGCAATTATGTTCAGTACTGGTGTTACAGCACTCAATCCCTACTACGAAGATACTAAGTCCCCCGAACACCAAATGAATGTCATAGTGACTACAATGGGTGTTCAATTCACAATATTAGCACCCATAATGATTTTAATTTTCGGTGACATCTTTGGACTCCCCTTTTTGGACTTTATTCGCAGCATCGCTGGAACTGTAGGCATGCCCTATGCCTTTGCCATAATTGGCATGCTCGCCCTCCTCATCATCGGAAGCGGAGCAGTTCTCATAGGAAATCGACGGTTAGCGCAACCTGAAGTCTAAACAATTCTACCAAAAGGCACCAATTTTAGGTGCCTTTCATTTTTTTCTAAGAAAATATCTTTCTAAAATCAGATTAGGAATATCTCTACTAGCCATACTTGAAATTCAAATGGTTTATTAAAAAAGCGAGTCCCGGAGCTTTCAAGGCTCCGGGTTAATGTCTAATTTATCTGGTTTCACTTCTTGCAGTTTCATGGAGAAGTAATGAAACGACTAAAGCGACCGCATTAAGGGCTACTAGCATCATCATGGCCCAGAAGAAGGTCATCATGAAGTCGCTAACAAGGCTCATTAGAAGGATAAGTACAATCCCGCCCGCTTGACCAAAGATCATTAGAACCCCTGCTGAAGTGCCTTCAGGTATGGGTTTTGTCATTTCAGCGCCTGCCTGTAAGCCGATGGGAAGGGCTGGCATCAAGAAAAAGCCTAGTAAGAATGCAGAAACGATGAGCACGGTATAATCTGGGTGGTAGGCAAGGAGAAAGGTGAAGGGAATTGCCATTAGAAGTGCAAGTAGTATGAAAGGTTTGCGACGTTGTATTCTGTCGGAAAGCTCTGGTATAATAACAGCACCGATAATACCTCCCAGAATCAGTACAGCACCAACAATGCCTGCTTGTGTTAAGTCAACAATTCGTCCAAGGAGTATTTGTTCGATCCAGGTCGCAATACCATTGAAGATTCCGAGTCCAATGAAGAACAGCAGGATGAGGATGAAAAATTGTTTGATGCCAAAGATACGGCGTAAACCTGTCATCATTTTCTCATCTTCAGGTTCATCAACCATCGGAGGAGTTGGTGGGAATTCTTTTGCTAGTAGCACAAAGAGAATAGCTGCGATAATGGCAATAGATGCATAGAGCAGCATCATATTACTAAATCCAATTGCTATGGTTGCGAAGGGGGTGACAAGTAAACCGAGTAAGATACCCAGAAAAATTGCCATGGTCCCCAATCCCGTTGCAAGTCCTCGTTCCTTTACGGGAAACCATCGACGAGCAATTTTGGTTGGGCTGTTAAAGACAAAGGGTTGACCGATAGCGATACCTGCAGAAAAAATTAGAAGGAACAGATAAGTTGGGGAGAAGGCCCGGAGTACAGCAAAGATTGCTGTAATGAATGCGCCAACGGCACAGGCAAAGCGGAATCCTTTGTTGTCGATTAAAAATGCTGAGGGTATTGATACAGGAATGTAGACAACCATGAAAATCAGTGAAAGGAGTGCAACATCTAGTTCAGTGACACCATAAAGTATCGCGACAAATGATGAGATGGGGGCAAAGGTAATCCAAAGAATTTGTGTAACTGCGGCAATAAACATGAATACTAACAGGACAATCCAACGGTAACCATAAACTTGTGACTCTTCTGTTGATGTCATAGAAATCATTCCTTAGATGTATTTCGTCAAGGTTAATTATGGAACCCACTAAAAACATATGATGAGTTGTGCTAGTATAAATAGCCAAACGAATGCTACAGCTAGACGGATGTATGAACAATGATTTTGATGAACCCAAGAGAATACAAACACACCTTTCCCGACGAACAAACGCAACAAATTATGAAAAAAACAATCGCCTACTTCGAAAAACGAGGTAAACAAAAACTCAAAGAAGACGACCACAACCGTGAATTTTACACTGATTTTATTAAGTTCCAAAAGAACGAGCAAATCTTCTACAATCTATTAACTCCTCCTCAATACGGTGACCAAAAAACACGCTGGGACATGTGGCGTAACTTTGCTTTTAATGAAATCCTAGGCTTCTACGGCCTCGCCTATTGGTATACCTGGCAAGTTAGTATTTTAGGATTAGGTCCCATTTGGATGAGTAAGAACGAGAACCTCAA
>JABXGY010000150.1 GCA_016550395.1 archaeon
ATCCAAATACCTGATGAATTACCTTTCCTCCTTGAAGCTATCGATCATTGGCTTCCAACAGCACCCAAAATAACCCTAGGTGAAAAAAAATGGCTTCTGAAAAAAAGAAAACTACCCTCGTAATCTTCGAACATGAAATTGGGCTAAACGAATACACAACGAATTTACTTCACAAAATCGTCTTAGCCATTGTATCTACACTCAGGACCCCAGAACTCAAAGGTACAGAAAACGTCCGCATCGAAATTAGCGAATAACCTGTGATGCTTCGGTTGCATTAGTCATGAAAAACTTTCATCCAATTAAATTGGTAAAATTACAAAAGATTCCTAGCCAACCGGGCATCTATACATTACTTCTCCATATTACAATGAAGATTAGAATTCAGTCCCGGAATCACTCGAAATTTGAGCTTCCTCCAGCTCTATATGTATACGGAGGATCAGCCTTAGGGACAACATCCTCAAATCTACGCCATCGAATTCACCGTCACTTTCAGACCAAACCACAGAAAACCTTGTTTTGGCATATTGACTTCCTTCTCCAGGGAACAGGTCCACCAATTCTCTGCGTTTTCGCTAAAACACAACAACCCCTGGAATGCTTACTCATACAAACCCTCCAAACCAAGGGAGGTCGACCAGTTCTCGGATTCGGTTCGTCCGATTGTAAAGTCCATTGTGAGGGCCACCTCCTTTCTTTTCCAAACAACTCAGATGAGATATGTGAAAAATTACTGCAAGCATTCCAAACTCTAAAATTAGAACCAGCAATTACTTGCTAAAACAACAAACGACCATGCGCTATTGTTTTTGAGAGACACCGATATAGAGAAAGAAAATTCATTTGGGAGCAAGCCTTTTATACAAAGCCAAACCCTTTGACTCTAAACGAGCCAAACCAGTGGTGAACCCGGAGAATGCAATTCGATTGGTTAGCAAATATCCAAGGAGTCGGCTGGTTCTTAGCCGCCTTTGGCGTGATTCTCCTAATTGTCCTTCTGTTGTATTGGATTGGTAAGCGAATTGCTCCAAGCAATCCAACAAAGGAGAAAACCACCACATATGCTTGTGGTGAGGATTTGCCTGCAGTCAAAACACAATTCCACACCCAACTTCTCCGATACGCCGTCTATTTCACAATTTTTGACATTGTTGCCTTTGTCTTAGCAACTTCAATGGGTGTTCTCGGATGGGTACCTCTAATCTACCTTCTCGTCGCCTTCGTAGCAATCCTCATCCTAAAGAAATAGGAGACAAAGAAAATGGGTATTGTTGACAAACTGGTAACATGGGCACGCATCAAATCCCCCTGGGTCCTACACCTTAATAGTGGTGGATGTAATGGTTGCGATATCGAAATTCTTGATGCGCTAACGCCACGATATGACTTAGAACGGTTTGGTGTTCTCCTCAAAGGCAGTCCACGACATGCTGATGTGCTTCTTTGTTCTGGTCCAATTACAAAACAGGTAGCCAAGCGATTCCTACGGATCTACAACCAAACACCGGATCCGAAATTCGTTGTGGGAATCGGTGCTTGTACCATGTCAGGTGGCGTCTTCCGAGAATGTTATAATGTTACTGGCGGTCTGGAGGGCGTTATACCTGTAGATGCCTGGATTCCTGGTTGTCCACCCAAACCAGAAGCGATTATTTATGGTGTTGCAGCACTTCTTGGCAAAATAAGTGGCGGATAAGAATTCATTGTGATCAATGGAGGAACAGATTATGGCTAAAGAAGAAAAACCCCCAAAGAAGCCTACGAAGAAAGAAGGCGAAATGATGGCTGAATTTGAGAAGGCTATGGGTAGTGATTTCATCTCCTCAGAATTCCTGCGAGAACACAGTATCTATGTAACAGTTAAAGCTGAAGCTGTCCGTAAAGCCGTTGATTGGATGAAGCAGGAATGGGGTCTTACCCACTTATCGACCATCACAGGTATGGACTTACGTGGAGAACTGGCTGTCATTTACCATTTTGAGGTCAAATCTGTCTCGGTGAGTTTACATATTCAAGTCCCAACATCACATGCCGAAGTAGATTCGATTACACCCCTAATACCTGGTGCGACCCTTTATGAACGAGAGGTTTATGATCTCCTTGGCGTCAAATTCAAAGGACACCCTAATCTTAAGCGATTAATTCTCCCTGAGGACTTTCCAAAGGATGTCTACCCTCTTCGCAAAGATTGGGAGTCGCCACGATTAGATAAACCTGATAAATAGTCATGAATTCGAATTTCTTTGCTTTTAGAATCCTGGAAGTAATTGCAAAGTGAGAAAGGGAATTCTATTTTGTAAGGTTTGACTAGCTACTTGGATCGTGTTGGTTTATCCGCGAGCTTTGTTTTCGTACCGATAGTGCCATCGTCAAAATGTGGTGTCCGGTATAGACTATCGCTATATTTTTCAATTTCTCGGGCTTCGTCAGCTAAGAGCGCTGCTGTCCGCATCATCTCATGGGCGCTTGCCACAGTTGGGATGTATTTTACGTGTTCTTTTTGCTTGAAACAGCCTTTAACAGCAATTGGTGCCACTGCTTGTGCCATTTCATATGCTGCCATTGCTTTTACCTGAGCATAGGGATTGGTGAAATTTCCTGCATCAATTGCTTTTGCAGCGTTAATCACAAGTGTTGGTAGCGTTGGCGTTTTTCCTGCACTGATAGTCGCCACAACTTCATCTAAGGCGAGTTGGACGGCTCTTAAGGCTCCTGTTGCAGCTAATACGCGTATGACATCCGCATTGAATAACGCCATTTCCGTAGGATCAAGAAATTCTCTCCGAGCCCCAATCATGGAATCAGCAGGAATTAGGATGTACCCATACCCTTCCCCTGCCAAGGTTTCGCGTTGATCCTTCGGTAACAAATCTGACAGTAGGATCACAGGAATTCCTGCTTCTTTAATTAGTTCTCTAGCTTTTGCTGGTCCTTTGAGAGCAGCATTAGGACTCGGAATAAGCACAAGATGCGGTTTTTGTTCGATGAGAAGTTGTGCGCTTCGTGCAGCTACTTCTTCATTCATCTTTGCCCCAGCACCAACCAACACAACATCGAAGTTTTCGCGTTCAGCCCGTTCGTCAAAGAGAAGCTCGATAAGTGGTGATGTTCCAATATTACCTAATTTCAATACGCCAAGAAGGAAGGTTGTTGAACTCATACTAAGAACACCATTGAGTATCAATTCGCTAATGGAAGTGACTGGTTCTGGCGTGGTTTACCGACAAAAATGTTTACATTCAGGTGAGTAAAGTGCAAATTGTTACGCAAAGGTCATTTCGGCTTGATTTTTGGTGCTGCAATTCGTCGCAAACGTTCTAAACTTTCACTATCAATATTTTCATGTAGAAAATGACCTGCCTTAATCATGTTATCAATGATTATCTGCCCTTCCTCGCTTCGAGCAAGAACTGTGGACCATTTTCCAGGTGTTCCGGCACCTCCAACAGAGATATCAGCAAAGTCAGAAGCAAAATCTCTGCAAGGATGGCAACCAGTATCAACCCAGGCTTGAGCTTCTTTGAGAGGTATTTTCAAGGATTCTTTGGCTCCACGTGGATAAACGAGTAGTTTACCTTTGATATCGAGTTTCCGAAGGTTTTCCAATGGAACACCAAGTTCGTCTACAATTTTTTGTTGCATCAAGTCTTCGAATTTGAAAGTTTCACTACAGAAAAGCCCAATGGTAAACACAACACTTCGATCGATTTTTTTCAATGGTGCCAATCGCATTCGTTGTATAGCCTGAATGTGACAGGGCGTACCAACAACAGCTACTTGTGACAGCTTTCGCTCCTTTAAGGCCTCTCTGAGTGCTACAAGATTAGGCGAACGAGTATAACGAGATTTAGAGGCTGCAAGGATTTCTTTACGTGATGTAGCCACTTGGGGCATGGGCTTCCATGGCGCATCAGGATCGACACCAGAAATGATTGCACCCTGAATCTTGCCCTCCTCTAATAGATGAATGAGAATCCCAGTCACAACTCCCCCATCCTGGGATCGTTTACGCACAGATTCATCAGCATTCCGAAGAGCATAGGCTTGTCGGTATACCCCTAAGAAAGGATCTCGTTTTGCTTCCTCCCCAAA
>JABXGY010000151.1 GCA_016550395.1 archaeon
ACCTGGTCTAGGGGATGGTCGGCGCAACATGTTGGGGTCTGAGGACTCGCTTAAAGATGGATTGGCCTGACCACTTGCGAATAGCGAATGGCGAGTGGAGGAATTTAACGGAGGGGAGGGTGTGAGGTTTCGGTCTCCCGAATGAGGTTTTTTGCTTTGATGCATCGTTCAAGAACCGGTTCTAAGCCGAGTCGCTGGTATAACCCTAGATCCCCCGCATCATACAGAAAAGAGTCTTTGTAAGTTCGACCAGTTTGTGAGTGAAGTTCCTCAAGAATGGTGTTAAGCGGTTTCTCATTGCGATCGTCTAGTATCTTATCTAACCCAATTCCCGCGGCCATGTGTGGTTGCAACCTCTCCAACTCGTCTACTGCAAGTATAAGCCAAGGCAAATTTGTTATACCTTCGGCAGCCAATTTATCGTCAATGTGCTCCCGGAAAAGGTCACTATTTACCAAATACAGTGGCTCAAGGGTGATTAAAACTGGTCTAAATTCGGTACATGTGTATAAGGCTTCAAGCCCTGACTGCTTTGCTGTACAAGCCTCTCTGAACTCGTGAAGTTGACGAAGCCCCTTCATTACTTGTTTCAGGCTATCATTGACCGCATCCTCAGCACCTGTTGTCAAAGCGGCTCTTGAGAAGTGAGTTGCTTTGCACTCTATAAGAATTGCGGTGCTTCCGTCGATTATTATCCAATCAGAGACTTTGCCCCTGTCAGTAGGATAAGTTTTGCGAATGTCATCTTCAGATAACAGTGTCCCTGGCGGAACGGAATTCTGAAGTATCCGTCCTACGTAGGCTTCGAATACGTGACCGAAGTAATTGGAGAACTTATTTCTATAGTGATTGAACATCTGGTAGTAAATCCCCATCGAAATTCGGAACGCGATCAGGTCAGGAATCGGGGCAGTCATACGATCTTGATTCATGGGGACGGCCTTCTTTTGCCGCCAAGGGCGCACAATGGGATGTAAGAAGAGTGGGTTGAAATCATACATACCGAACCGACGATCACGCAATCTATAGCTTTGATACAATTTTTTCAACTTTTTCGTATCGGCAGCCAGCTTATCGAGTATCAGTACTATGTCTTTGTCTTCTGGAAGGTTAACTCCCTCAGATCGCGCTCTTTCAAAATAGCTTCGGGTAAAACCTTGTTGACTTTGAGCAGCGACAAACGCCACAAATCCGACCTTTATAAAGTCAGTCAGTGAAACTTTGTTGATTTTCTGAAAGGAAGCCTCAAGGTCAAATTGAGGGATATTTATACGTCCTGCAAGTTGTTTCGGTATTTCGTGATACAAAATCAACGGTTGTGCATGCTGTCCAAAGAGGCTAATGTTATAAGGCATTTGACTACCGACTAATCTCAGCATAGTGAATACTAGATTTGAATTATAGAAATCCTGTCGGATGGTCGGATCAAAAGTAAGAGGGTCAGTAAGTAGATACTGAGTCACTAAATCAGCTAGAGGAGCTAATTTGCTCCATCCGAGTGCCTGATGTGTCGGAGTGCGGTGACCAGCAGTGGAGTGTCGGGTTGCAAAAAGTGCAATTCCAGCAATCATGAAGGGCTCTAATTTATCCGATGCTTGTCTAAGCCCGAGTAAAACATTTTCCAGATCATGTTGCTGAATCATTAAACGTATTTCGTTCTCAACTACTTCGAGGTCACTTATATTGTCAATTTGCATGGCTAATAGCTATCCCCTGTCCTTTGAGAGTTGGGACGGGCATAGAGAACGTACATTCGGCTGGTTCAAGTTAACCAATGAAAGATGAGAGAAACCACCAGCGATACTATGGCACTTATCACCGCGCTTCGAACCTCGTTTCGGGCCATGGCCCATTGGGCTTTAAGCCAACGACGAAGCTTAGGAAGGCGTCGCCAGTCTCTGTACTCCCATGCGTCTTGGTGTAAACAGAAGTTGCCGGTCTTTGAACTCCGGTGTACGAAGCCAAGGTCGTCGAGTAACTCCAGTGTGTGCCAATGACCTGGCACGCCACTGTAATCCTCTTTGCCAACCACATGAAGATAGCATTCATCTTCAAGATGCTTATGGGGGCGAGCGACGAATTCAGTATCAGGACCATGCCCAAGATCGTCAACGTGCTGTAGTAGCCCGAACAAAAGTGATTCCTGGTACGACGTTAGTTTTCTCCAAATCATCCTTCACCTCCAGCCGATACAACACTCGGACTCAAATCCTTGAAGACTTCGGAAGTCAAAACACTTCCCCACTTCACTCAATGGGCCATGCAGGGATCAGCCCGTCAATTTCCTCCATCAACCGCATAGTCTCTTTCAAGGCAACGACGATTTTCTGGTAGTGGAACAGGTCATCAAAAGAGAGCCTGCGGCCCCGGCGGTCCTTGAGCCATTTGTGCAGCACCTGGTAGCCGCCGATTTGAAATGCCCACACGTCAGGCTCAATCCCTTCGAAATACTGCGCCTTGTTGATGTACACGCGGCCTGCAACCTCGTTGCTATCCTCATCCTGGCGCGGTTCGGTTCGAGACCCTCGCCCATAAAGAGCGACTCATCCCTTTGCCACTCCGCGCCCTCCGCGCCCTCCGTCTTTCCGCGATCCCCGTTCCCACCCCCCAATCCCTTGACAGCGGGCCCCTTTCAGCGTCCTCACTCCCCTCAGTGCCTTCAGTGGTTCCGCCCCTCCACCACCCCAACCTCCTCCTCCGTCAACCCATACAACTCATACACTAACCCATCAATCTGCCGGTCCGTGGCCTCGATCTGCCGCC
>JABXGY010000152.1 GCA_016550395.1 archaeon
CGTGAGACAATTTTACTTAGAATCGGTGAGGATGTATCTTGGTTGTGGAATCAAACCATTCCAGTGCCTTCTATTCGTACGAATAAGGGACTTGTCGAATGTCCGGATGGCGGATTCGCTTTTATCGCCAACAATGACCCCTCCCTCGGCGCTAATGTGGGATTGTTTCGAACTGATGCAAATGGCCAAATGTTATGGAATCACACATTTGGTGGTGCAGGCACATATTCTGGACGAGGGCTCGTGTTATGCACTGATGGAGGATTTGCCTTCACAGGAGGTATATTCACGGTAGAAACAAACAATTGGGATATATGGTTAGTTCGCACCGATTCTCAAGGCTCATTGTTGTGGAATCGAAGTTTCGGGACTTCTGAGTATGAAATTGCGTATTCACTAACTCAAATTCATTCAGGAGGATTTGCTTGTACGGGTATAATAACTACTGCCGAGGGATTTCAAAACATCAGATTAGTAATTACGGAACCGTCAGGAGACGCCTTATTGGACCATAGAATAGTCAGTTATAGCAGTTATCGAGCACATTCTATTGTGGAATGTAATGATCGAGGACTTGCATTTGTAGGGGGAGTTGAAGAAGAAGACACGGGAATGAACATGATTTTATTCCGAATACCTGGAAGCTCAAACTCGATTTTTACAAACCGGATTGTGTGGATTAGTCTTGTTTTAGTGCTTCCTTTGATGACTAGTGTCATAGTTGTTTGGGTTGTGCTTCATTTTCTTCGGACAAAGGGTAAACAAAAGAAAGTGACAGCAGTCTAGAGTATTCCTACTAAGTTACCGGTATCCTAAGCTTTTTTTGGGATTTCATAATGAAACACCCTGATAGTTATTTACAACTCATTAACCGCTGGAGACTCACTAGAGTGATTGTCAAACATATTCGCGACAACCTGAGTAATCGTGATGGTACTTTACGTCTCCTAGGAATTTGGGACGATACATTAAATCCCGGTACGTTGGTTGATCCTCATTCTCACCCCAACATCGAAGAAGTCTACTATATCCTTGAAGGTAATGGAGAAGTCTTGGTAGGTCAAGAAACTCGACTTGTAAATCCAGGACATATCATCTACATCCCCCCGAATACAATACATACGATTCGTCCACGAGGGAATAAACCCCTTCGATGGATTACGATTGCAATTGCAATTGATACTCAATCCGAACCTCCAAAAATAAAAGCCAAACCATCTACACAGGAACCTTATATCGTCTGATTCTTAAAATTGTCTGTTAACTGGTTTTTTATCTTGAAAATTTAATAGCGCACACTGAGACTTACACTTGAAATTGTATATGGACGGATCATAATGTCAAAGAATGACCAAGAAAAATCATGTTTATCAGATTTAGGTGGATTAATCCAATTATTTGGAGGAATCCTAGTTTTAGGAGCTCAAGTTGTGCTCTTTTTCTTTCTCCAAGCCTTCCTCATTTGGATTACAATGCAACCTCCGGATATACAGTTATTGGTCAACCAACTTGCTCAAATAATCTTGGTCGTAATCGTTAGTATGGTATTCTGTGGAATTATAATAATAGTAGCAGGTTTCATCTCGCTTTACCGTAGTGGAACTATTGGTGGATTTCTAGCCTTATTTTTGGGAATTATTGTATTAGGTGTAGGTATCTGGTTAACCTTTGGGTTGAATCTTTATCCGGGTCCACTTCAATTTTTGAGTGGGGCGCTGGTCCTAGTGGGTGGAATTGTGAGTCTCATTCCAGCATGGAAACCCCCTCAAACACCTGAAAGCCGAAAACAACGGGATCAACGTCAACGAGAACGAGAAAAACGGAAATAAATGAGACAAAATTCGATGGAGAAGAAAGGGGTACGAGGTTTTTATTAGCTCTTCGTACTCAATGAAAAATGGCTATACAATGAAGCAATGTGTTTCTAAACTAGCTAAGGACCCGTCTAAAGGAGTAGCGCGAAAATACGAAAACAATTGGGAGAAAAACCAATGCACCAAATATGATGATTGCACCCTTAGCTATCAGAAGTAATCGATAGCGAAGTAGCATCTCAGATACCGTAGAGACATAGAGATTATGATTCAGATACACTGTAGACACATCTACGGTGTAATAAACTAACTGTGACGCTGATTGGAATTTTTGCAGGTGAACAAGATAACTGTATTGGGAATCAACCATCACAAGATCGACATACGAATTTTGTGTCGGGATATCATTGAGTAGAATTGGGGAATCCCAACTATCGCCAAATCGCATCATGGTATAGAAGGGAGAAAATAATTCTCCTATGAAAGGACCAGGAGGTGGAATGTAATATTCTTGTCCTAAGAGTTGTAGGTTATTATCCGAATCCACTTCCAGATCGAAAAGTCGTCCCCAAATTTGAATTACATCGGTAGTTACACTCCATGTTTGATTATGATAAGATCGATAATGAACATCACTGGAATATTCGGACCAAATAACATGGATTGTTTCATCTGGGCTCATTACTACCAACCAATCATCCAGATCATATGCGTCCGCATTAACCAGTTCGTCTTGAGTCCAAGATCCATTTCGGTAAGATCGAAAAGCAAGCCCAAAGTCACCTTGGCTGTAATTGTCCCAGAAAAAGTAAAGGTGGTCATCGAAACCTGCCAGGAGCTGTGATCGTTGAAGATAATGAGCCCCTTCAGAGGTTTCATTCAACAAGGTTGTTGGAGGTAACTCCGATCCAACTTGCCAATACTGGAGTTGCCATTGATAATCAGATAAATGGTTGAGGTAAAAAGCATAGAGAGTGCCATTTAAACCATATTGGAGTTGAAATTTGGATACGACAGTAGTATTAGGAAGTGATTGGATTGCAGACCAGGCTGTATTATTGTACACTCGAAGATAGCCTTGTCCATCTTCTGGATTCAGATACCAAGTAGGGAGGGGTTGAATCCACCCTATAGCAATATTTCCGGTTGAATCACATGTCAGAGTAGTATGTATATTTTCAGAATAAAGCCAAGTACCATAAGGTTCCCAATTGACTCTAAATGGTTCTGAGATGAGTATGGGATCAATGTTGTGAGTAGGAGCCTGGCATTTAATGACGCAACGTGTAGAACCATTGGGAAGTGAGATGATTTCTCCCCAGCTCACCTGTAACTGGTTAGTCCCATCTAATTCAGCTTGAAGGGAGATTGGACCAATTAGCGGATGATAATACAAACCATCTATTGTTGGGGCTGTCGTAATGGATACAACAAGGAAAACTGCAATTAATATCGCTTGTAAAAAAATAAACAAAGTAGGCTTAAGCGATTGTGAAGTGGTCGGATTCCTTATCAAGGCGTTGTACCTCCTTGAAGTGATTGTATTCGATAATGTGGTGGGTGTTGATTTCGCCAATCTCGTTGTTGAAACGTGCTAAAAAGAAACCACAGGAAGATACCTATCATGAGAAGGAAGATAATGGATGTGAGGTAGAGGAACATTGTGCCTATGAATATTGAGAAACTAGTCAGCATACCTAACAAGAAGGTGCAGGAGTTAGCTATTACCGTGCTGGCTCCAATGTATTGCCAATGATTGAGGGGTCCAAGATCGTTTGTTGTTTTACCTGGTAATTTGAGAAACCATTTGGTTCCACTGCGCCAGAACCAAAATTCAAGGAAAATAGGAATTATGAAAAATCCGATGAACACACCCCAAGGATTGTAAGCAAGGTTAAGTCCTAGGTGAAGAAGAACCGTTAATGAAAGTGATAATACTGGACTGATGAAAAGGCCAAAGAATAAGATGGCAATTCCAAAAGATAAAGGTGTGCTAATGACTTGAATAAAGCTCATATAACCCAGAACGGTGAAAGCGCGTATATTTCGTAATCGGCGTTTGAGTATCTGGTGCCAGACGAGTCCCTCAAAGAAGGCGCTCATGGCCCAGCTAGCTAACAGCGATCCTAGCAACAGATACATTTCGTATGAACATAGCAGGTTCATTACTATAATCCCTCACCGTTGAACCGTATCTAGAACGAAGAGCAGGCTTTTTAGATTATGCTGTGAGCAAATAACCATTGAATTCATAGGATGTTTTATTCGTGAGTTTGGAAGAGTATCGTGCAAAACGTGATTTCAGTAAAACCGCTGAACCACCTCCAGAAGTCAAGGTAAGTTCCGGTAACTTATTTGTAATTCAACGCCATGAAGCCAGAAATTTGCACTGGGATCTTAGACTGGA
>JABXGY010000153.1 GCA_016550395.1 archaeon
ACCCTGTTCCGATTCGAACCCTCTTTTAGTCCACAAATGCTGACTCATACTGTCGATAGATGGGATAGTAGTCGACAACGCTGGATTCTCAGAAAAGACGATATCTAAGAGTTCAGCTATAAGAAGAGCCAAGAACAATAACCTCAAAGAACCGATCAACAAGCCGTTTGGCGATATCAATCTTTGTTACCTTCTGAAGTCCCTCCCATCCACTGCTACTATTTACCTCTGTAACAACTAATCCCTGGCTGGTTTCGAGGATATCAACTCCTGTGTATTCCAAACTAATAGTTTTTGTGCATCGAATTGCTAGTTCAGCTAATTCTGAGGTTAGTTTACAGGATATAGGTTGGGCACCCTGACGAAGTGTGGTTTTCCAATCCGAACCAACACGATACATCGCGGCGATAGCTTCGTCTCCGATTACAAAGACACGAATATCCCGATTTCCATGTTCGAGAAATTCTTGGACATACATCACATACCGATTCGCTTCATGTGCTCGAAAAACTCGGCGGGCTATCTCGTGATCTGAGACCCGGGTCATTCCTACGCCCCCGGATCCGAATAGAGGTTTTACCACAACATCTTTGTAGCGTCGGAAGGCTCGTAACGCGTCTCGGGCGTATTGAGTGATTGTGGTTCGTGGAACTGGAATTCCTGCTTGTTCAAGTAAGCGGAGTGTGTAATATTTGTCGACAGCTTTTTCGATGGCATGAGGACGGTTCATGAATGGGATGCCAAGACGTTCAAGGCAATGAAGAGTATCCATTCGCAGAATGACTTGCTCTAATGATCCCCCCGGAACAGCACGTGTAAAAATTCCTTCAAGTGTGGTCAGATCCTCTTTCTTGTATTGAACCCGAGGTCTCTTACCACCCACTCGAACCACTGTTTCAGTTACATTAAAGACCACACATTCAACATTCCGTTTTCGAATGTTTGCAACGACACGGCTGGTTTCCCAACCTTCAGGCTCAGCGGAGGCCACTCCCACACGTCGTATTAATTTTCCCATAATCGTTCACCCACGGAAGATATCACGTTCTGCATCACGTACAAGCATCTGTGCTGACCCCTTACCTCGTTCATACGAATAGCCACGAATTACAATGACAGCGTTTCCTTCATCCGCTTCGCCCATGAGTAGTTCAGCCGCAGATGCTAGTTCATCCGCTATTGCAACTTTTGTTGTTCTTAATTCGTATCCAAAGAGGTCCTTGAGACCAACATAATTCTTCAGTGGGAGTAAACCAGCAGTGCCAATAGCTACATTGATTGCCCCTTCACGGAACGGGCGACCATGAGTATCCGAAATTATAACCGCGACCTCTACCCCACACAATTCATAAATGGTCTTACATAATTGGCTAGCTGAATGGTCTGGATCTTCCGGGAGTAATGTAACTGAATCCGAATCTGGAACGTTTGATGAATCAACTCCTGCATTAGCACAGACAAAGCCGTGTGGCGTTTCGACAATTAAGTGACCTTGTTCTGCACGAACCACACGCCTTGAGGCTTGTAGAATTACTTCAATTAACTCTGCACGTTTCTCTAAAAGCCGAGCTAAATCCCTGGCAGCATCGGAAGGTGTAACTGTCGATAGCTTTACAGTTCGTCCTTCAGCACGAGAGATAATCGTCTGAGCAACCACAAGGATGTCACCATCTTCCAAAGGAAATTGATTTTCTTTGCTAGCTTCACAAATCAGTTTCCCTACATCATCACCTTCCTGGATGATAGGTAAACCTGGTAAAGTGTGAACGGTAAACAATGAAGAATTTGGCTTCATCTCTGGCATTTTGGGGGTCCTTCGGCTCTCCGTTATTCCAACTTAAGAGTGTGCCGCATAAGAAAGTAATAACGAGAGGAAAGTTATAAAGACGAGAACAACTGCAGCAGTCATAGCACCCGTGAAATTAAATCCCAATATCTCTTCACGGTTCTGCTTAAAACCAAGAGTGCGTGGATTCAATGAAACACGAATTTATCAAATACCACGTTCAAAAGGGTCAACTCGTCCGTGTACCTAAAGATTATCTCAATGAATTTGGAACTGGAGATGTATACCTTTTGGATAAAGGACCTAAGATCTATCTTTGGGTCGGGAAGAAAGCTACACCGGACGAAAAATTCATTGGAGCAATTACCTCAGTTTGGAAAGATCAAGATCGAAAAGGTGCCGCCAAACTCATTACCGTACACGAAGGCAAAGAGCCCAAAGAGTTCCTGGATTTATTAAAAGGAAAAATCAGAGTTACGAATCAGGATACCGAAGGAATCCTAAAACGTGTTGCCCTTAAGCAACACGAATTCAAACTCTTTCGCATTCATATTGAAGGTGACATCAACCTCTATTATGAAGTTAAACGTTCCAAAGATTCACTTGATACTGGTGATGTATTCCTATTAGACACTTATAACAAAATGTACATTTGGCGAGGTCGAGAATCCAGCGCTTTTGAACGCTGGGAAGCCATGAAAATCGCTGAAGACTATGATGTTGATCGAGCAGGACATCAAGAAATAATTATCATTGAAGAAGACCAAGAGCCAGAAGACTTCCTTCAAAATCTCAAGTAATTAATCAGTTATTAAAAAGTTATAGCAAGTTAAGAGGGGGCTAAGAAACCCAGACTTGTGGAGAAGTGCTAGAAAACCCAGAGCCCCGCTTAACTTATTTCCCCGCTGGATACTGTTCCACACCCATCCAGAATTCACCATTATAACCCAGTCGAACTCTGCTCTAGTGCAGGCGAGTAATCACTAGAGCAGAGTGAATGACTGGTTAAGTGGCTTCATTGAGGACAAGGCTGAGGAACTTTCCTAATCGACCAGTGTGTTGAATAGCCTTGATGAGCCGGGCCTCGTGCGACGCCTTTTGAACGAGAAGATGATTCTCGCGGACGACGGCGAGCTCCGTTAGAAGATCGTAAAGACGACGAAGTTCCATTCGATCTACTTGCTGAGAGAGGCGTTCTAGGAGGCGGAACACATCGTCGAGTGCAACCTTCTCAAGTTGGTCTACATTATCCGTGACTTTTTGCGACCGTAAATAGGACCGGGCTAAACGTAGTATTTGGTCGCTTGTATCATTTGTCCCTGTGGTCACGGCAATTCCCCTCAGGGTCGCCATTCTACGCACCCCCAATGCTGGCGACGTTTGAGACTTTTTGACCATTCGGCTCAACACGGACTCGGACACCACCGGGAGTTGCCTCCACGATAATCCGACCGTTTAGGCCGCAGGTTTCCTTCACTAACTCTATTAGCAAGGAACCGATTGCTCCGATTTCTCGGAGATCTTCATCCCCCGTTTTTGGGGTAATATCTATGTCGATAGGATAGGCATCAATAACGCCAATAATTCGCTGGGTTTCTTCCATCAGTTCTGTAGCCACGTTTTTCTCCACCTTTCTTAACACAACTGGGAAAAACAGAAGAACGCGAAACCGGTGCTGAAGAGATCATTAGAGGAACTGAGCAAGCCAACTCAGTCTAGTCGACGGGTCAGAACGGGAATGGGTTTGTTCCGGGGACCATTGTTCGGTTTTCACATCCGCTTTTGCTTTTCCCTTGGCGAGTGTGTTTGCTGGAATCCAAATAGACAATGTGCAGCAGCCTTTATATGGGGGTCCTTCACCACCATAACGGAGCGGACAAAAAAGCTAATTCACCTAATAGAAGCATCCAAGGGTTATTTTGAACTTTAAACACGATTAAGTCAATGCTTTGCCATAAACGGGTTTTGAGTCCTGCCCTAAATTTCGAGGTTTTCGTCAAAAGGAAAGTTTTTATTGCTGTTTCTTTCTTTCTGACGATGGTGTGGCGCGCGTGCAATCTTTGGCTGAAGTAGCAGACTTACTCTCCACCTTGAAGCGAAACATCCATGAAGTAACCCTCCCAAGTGAAGAACTTTTCGAAGTCGACCTATTGCTTGATAACCTTCAGCTATACGCTAAACGGGTAAAAGGAATTCCGTTCAACGATGAGGACTATAATATTAGGCCACATCCTCTTTTTGATGGAATGGTAGAAACGCCTCGTGAAAGAATGTACAATTCTTTGCTACGTCGGCTTAAGGTAATTCTTCGGTTTAACATTACTTCATATGAAAAAGTGACGCGGGATTTATTACGTGGACTGGTATCCGATGAAGTTGATCGGATTACTGGAAGAGAAATACGTCTCCTTACTTTGTTGTACCAGCGACCTAATACTCCTCAAGTTCAAATGGCCAAAGAGTTGAACATCAGCCTTCCAACAATGCGAAAGGATATCCGAGCACTTGAGGAAAAATTTGGTTTGCGTTTTGCTAACCTGATAGATTGGGGGCGTTTCAAACTACGCCATTTTGCAGTATTCTTCGTAACTTCTAATGTTCATGCATCTCGACGTCTTCAAGACATCTTTAATAAGGAGATGTCAACTTATCTGACAACAGCAGTTTTTGACACAACCTTTCGACGAGGTTTCGCTGGTTTTAGACTACCGGATCAGGGAAAGCCAATTCAACTTTTTCAGGAGCAATTAGAATTTCTTAAAGAACATCTAATCGAAGCTTATCAAATTCATGATAACAAACAATATTTCCAGTCAATATGCTTTGATCATTTTGACTATGAAACGAGTACATGGTTAATCGAAGGTGATGTTTCATCCCTTGGGCTGCTTAATTTTGTGCGTGAGAACTGGGCAATTCTCCCTAAGCCGAGAGGGTTGTCAAACACAATTGCACGCTCATTTGATCAACTTGACTATTATCTTGCTTCTTTTTTGGTTGGTGATGGCCATGCACCAATGAAAAAACTTCAAGATAGATTGAACAATGTTGGAATTGAAGCGCCTCGTACAACGGTTTCAACACGGAAGAATCGCCTTTTGAAAGAACGGACTATGGAACCCTATTTTTGGTTTGATACACCACAATTACCATTCTTTATTTCATTCGCCATCAAGTGTGAGCCATATATTGCTGAACAATTAGTAGTAGCTGTTTCTCAAATGCCATTAGCTTTCGCCACACACTCAAACATCGGTTGCACAGTCAACGTGAGTGTTCCAGCGCGAAGTCTTGGGACAATTTTAAACCTCCTCTCACTTACTCTAGAAGACGAGGGGGTCACAGAGGTGTGGCAGATGCAGCAGTTCCAGAATGTGGGATCCCGTGATCCCTCTCAAATTGCGTCTAAGTGGAATGGATCGTATTGGAATTGGACTGAAGAAGAATTTGAGATCCCTTCCCTCGGTTTAGAATATTAGATGCGGCTTGGCGAAAAGATTTTGTTTGCCCGTGTACAAGCTAAGGGTCTTTGATATTTGGTGGTGTATGTTATCCAACTTCAAGATTCGCTTCGCGAAGGGGATTTCATTGAAACCCAAGAAGGGCTCATCTTCGATGTAAAGGGATTAGTACACCCACCAGACCGGGTAATTGCCTTTCTACGTTATTATCCATCGCTGGAGGGTAAGAGAAAGCGTGACGGAATCACCTATGCTAAAGTCTATCATTTAGCGGAACGTTTTGACATACTACGAAATCATTATCCTCAATACCTGTATCAAGATTCGGTGTTTGGTCGGGAGCTTCAAGGGATCCCCATTAAGAACATAAGTCGAATTTATCGTCCCAAACAAGTGTTAGAGCACTTGAATAGCTTAAAGGTCCGTGATACCCTTCAACAAGATGTTGTAACCTTTGCGAAGATAATTCAGGAATCTGCTCGAATAAATCTATCCGACATAGGAATCTCTGGGAGTATCCAAGTGAATTTACATGGTCCTAGTTCAGATATAGATCTCATTGTGTACGGAAGACGAGTAAGTCAGGCAGTGCAACTAGCGTTACGTCGATCACACCTTGTCCCTGAACAGGGGATTACTGGATACCATTTGGATACTTATCGACCGGTGTATAATCTGAGGTGGAGTGGAACTGGGATTCCGATTGAAACTATGTTATTAGTTGATGGAGTGAAGTCCATGCATGGAACTTTTGGCGGTCATCACTATTTTATACGAGCAGTCTTGAACCGTACGGAGGTCACGGAAACCTATGGAGACTTCACATATCATCAGCTTGGACAGGCACGGGCACAGTGTCGGATAATAAATGATCGTGATGGTTTGTTCACCCCTTGCCGGTATGAGATTGACGAGGTGGAATTTATCGAAGGGGAGCAAGTCCAAAATATTCGCGAGATTGTGAGTTTTCGTGGACGATTTGCAGAACAAGCAAAACGAGGTGATACGGTAATAGTGCAGGGTATGTTGGAAAGGGTTGAAGCAAACAAGAAGTCATGGGTTCGGTTCATTCTGGGCGATAAACCATCGGATATCTTAATACTAAGTGGGTTGCTTGAAGTATAGTGTGGGTGGGATTATAGGGTGTCGCGTCACCCGAAGGATAAAGATTTTGTGGAAACCACAGAAGGTTTGCTATTCA
>JABXGY010000154.1 GCA_016550395.1 archaeon
AACAAGTTCGAAGACCGTCAAAAGTTTAAGATTAAGAAAATACTCCTACCGATACGGAAAACTAGTAAAGATATTACCGCGCTTCGATTGGCTGCGGCATTGAAAAAGAGTTCTGCTGCCCAGGAGGCAGAACTTATCGCGTTAAACCTTACTCATTTTCCAGAGGTTGTTAACCAAAAACCCCTTGATACACCTGAAATTAAAGTAGCCCGTGAACTCTTCATTGATGATATAACCATTTTTTCAGAACAGACAGGATTGAAGATAACACCTAAGCATGTTGCTACACCAAAGATTGGGGAGTCAGCACTTGAGATTGCAGCTAAAGAGAACTCTGATCTCATAATCCTTGGTGCTCACCGCAAGCCAGGTCGGTTTGGTGGCGCTTTAGGGAGTGTTTCCCAAGAAATTGCTTCTGAAGCTCCAACTACTGTTGTAATTACCTTTACCCCCTAATAATCACAAAATGCTATTCAGAACCAGATAAATGGGGATATTACTGCTTAGCAAACGAATGAAGAAATAGACAGGTCGAGTTAAACAAAAATACACTATTTTTTAGATTCATAGGTTTCGATGAATTCTTCCACTTCACCTGCTGTAGGTAATCCGGCTCTAGCACCAGGTTGCATGATTTGTAATGATGCACAAGCATTTGATCGTTTAACGACTTCCTCTAAGGGAAGATGCTGTTGATAGAAATGAATGAATCCGGCTGCATAAGCATCACCAGCGCCCGTTGTATCCACAACTTCTACGTCAAACGTTGGTGTATGAAATGAGGTTTCTCTTGAAGCAGTAATAGAGCCTTTCCTTCCTAACGTGACGCTTAATACCTCAAGATTTCCTTCAATCTCTGATTGAACATTGGAAAGAGTTGGAGGTTCATTGAAGATGCGTTCAAAAACGATTTCGTTGATGAAGACAATTGAAAAATTTCGTATCATTTTACGAAATACATCAATCGACTGCTTTGCGATGTCCTCACCCACATCAAGTGAAGAGCGTACTCCTACATCTTTACAAGTTTTTGCCAATTGGTTGGCTATTGGGATTGTTACACTTGCTGCATAAGCGATATCAATTCCCTCTACTAATTTGGGTGTTAAATCATCTGGAGATAGACGACTATTGGCTCCCCGAAATCGGAGTTTTATTGATTGCCCATTTTTATCTAGTAGTATAATTACAAAACCTGTAGCAAGGTCTTTTTCTATAATTACTCCTGAGGTGTCTACACCTTCTTGTTTTAGGGTTTGTAGAGCTTCATGACCTTCAGTGTCATCTCCAACATGTCCGAATATTGCAATATTAGTTCCAAGACGGGCCAAACTAGCTGCAAAATTACTGGCTGCACCCCCAGGGTGTACATTGAATTTATGAATATTCACTTTTTCATCTGGGACTGGAAGATGAGAGAGAGTGCAAATCCAATCCAAATTGATGTTCCCGATTGCCAGTATCATTGAGTCTCGACTCTTATTCATTTACAGCATATAGAGTAATATGTCTTTATCACCTGACATAATTAGTCCCTATTGATCTACAACCATTACACATTCTTGTAGGCATTCTTTAGTAGGTTCTAGTTGATACAAATACAGGGTTGGTGTTGGCACTTTGTCTTCACGTATAAGTCGTAATGTTCAACGAGTTGGCGAAATTCTTCGAGCCAGTGCTGAAGATCAAATTCAAGATTATTCGGTTCGCTTCAAAGCTTTGGAGGGAATGTATGACTCCTTTTTACACAAATTGATATGCACGGATTTCAGCCTATCTGAAGCCTATAAAATCGCTCAATCGTTTTTTGGAGACACCACGGTGCATTTTGCTGCGGTGGACGGCACACAATATGTGCAACCACTTTTTGATCTATTAGTCTTCTTTGCTGGTTCGTATACATGTCGAGGAACTTTGAACTTTCATCCTGATGAACCACCATCTATCAAGTATGAGGACCGACTCACGAAGGGAGCCGCTGCCATCTCAACAGTAGCACCAGTATACATTAGCAAAGTTCCAGACATTGATCAAGAATTTTTTGATCCTTTAGACGGTGAAGTGATTGTTGAACGCCCTCTCAGTGATCAATACATCATCAACAATTCAAGTATTGCAGATGTACTCATGACATTCTCTGAGTATTTCCTGGCTTACCGATTAGCCATCAGTCCAGTGCAAAAGATTCAGATTCTCCTACTAGATCGCACATTAGGTGGATCATATTCATCCTTGTTATATGACACGGCACGACGGTTTGGATGGAATCGAAATTTGGGTATGTTAGGTGTTCACGTTGATG
>JABXGY010000155.1 GCA_016550395.1 archaeon
ACTCAGAATAAAGCCTGAAGAAGAAATGCTTGTCGAAGCATTCGGCTCAGATTACGAAGATTATAAAAGAAAAACAAAGAGGCTAATCCCCTACATCTATTGATGTGTCTTGGGTTTTGGGTTTTGAGGGTTAAAATTTAAGCTTTTTTTACTACTGCTAACGCTAAATTCTCAATATTAGACAACATCATTTTATTCTAATCCAGTGAAGGATCATACTCCTCAACTACACTCAGTGCCTTGTTGTTCCCATATCCGCCAATAGCGTAGATTTTTCCGTTCACAACTGAGGCTGTTAAATCATATCTCGGTTTAGCCATGGATGATTTCTCAATCCACTCATCCAATTCAGGATCATAAGCCATAACTTCACGAAAAGGTCTGTCTTCATCATTCCTTCCACCAATGGCATACACCAAACCATCTACCTTTACGGCAGCAAGGTCGTAACCATGACCCTCATGTGCTATCTCTTCCCACGTACTTTCTCGTGACAAAGGATTGAAACGAAGATTCCAGAAACCGTCAAATAAATACACGTAAGTAGAGTCGGCAATGATTGCAGGACCTTCAAGAACGTAATTTATCTCCGTCTCCTGCAACAACAACACAGAACCAAGTTCTAGTTCTAGGTCATAAATTCGGAGATAACCAGTATAAAAGTTGCCACCTCCAATTTTGGTATGTCGAAGGGCGTGAACCAAAACCATATACCTGTCGGAAAAAACCGTAGATTCTCGAAAGTACCACCATGGAGTATATGAACTGGATTCAAGGAGGCCTGTGTGTGTCGACCAAGCATCTGTTAAAGGATCGTAGACCATGATCCCATTTTCCCCCCCATACACGTATATCAACCCATTGATTGTCACACTGTTTGCAATAGAACATGAGACTGGCATCGAATTTTTGGTTGTCCAAGTGTCTGTAGCTGGATCATAAGCCTCAACAGAATCTAATGGTTGCCGATCTGAATCCATTCCGCCAAAGACATATATTATTCCATTCACAACCGAGGCTCCATGGTTATAACGTGGGGTAGGCATATCGGCTTTGCGAACCCATGAAGTAGATTCTAGGACGAAGCCATCGCTCGCAGTTAAAGACGAATCAACAAGACCTAATTCACGTTTCCAACTGAACGAAGAAAAGAATCCACCACCAGAATCACTCCAGCCATAGTAGTAGTAATATCCAACTAGACCAAGACCTCCCTTGTAAAACTCCTTCCCATCAGTAGACCACCTTTCGTCGCTGGAGTATATTGTTATTCCAGTAACTGGATCGTAATAGTTTCCACCTTCACTTCTTGATACACTCACACAGAGCGCTGAAGTGTTAATGTATTCGTTTTCTATTCTGGTTTGACTGGGCTGAACATGAAGGTCATCAGGAAAATCTAGAAAGAATCCTCCACCTTGCCATACACCTGTTTTTGCGTCAAAAATGGTTTTTAATGATGCTCCATTGTCGTCGGAGCCTAGGATTTTGTTGCCAGAGACGGCTAAGTGTGTCCAGCGGAGGGTGTAATTAAAGTCATGGCAACGTGTATCGCCATCTATCTCTGTTTTGTATGCTGTAATGCCATCGATCAGAATGGCTTCGCCGAGTGTTATTATGAAGTCGCCGTATGTTACGGAATGGATACCACTGCTGCCTTGTACTGCTTCATTGTATTCTGAAGTCCAGTAGTAATTCCAGTAAGTTCCTGTTTCAAGTTCGAAGTCGAAACCGCTAATTAAAGGGCTATCTGTTGTTGTGTCGTCTGTGTCGTCAGGTCCAGTTGTATCATCAAGCCCAGGTGGGGTTAAATCGTCCCCACCTTCAGGTTCATCAGATATAGGCTTCATCAACATTACAGAAGCTACTACAGCAACAATGATAATCAGAACTGTAAAAATAGTTGCAATTAGATAAATACGCTTCAAAGTCAAACCACCTTAATATTTTCCTTCTTTGTGTTAATCCATATATAAAACTATAATTAACTCGAATATCATTCTTCAATCCGCGTGCATATAATAGAGATCTTTTCAACAACCGTAATCCCCGAGCTAACATCACTCCCAATGCTTTCAACATTTACCATAGCAACAATAGCTGTTACAATCTACGGAAAGAAACAGTCAAAGAAAAAAAAGGGTAAGATTTAAGCCCAATGCACACGCATAAACAGAGTTAATTTAAGCTAATGGAAAAAAGGTAACGTCAGGTTTACGTTTTCTACGTAAAGTGACAGCACAGATAAGATTCTAATTTTTATGGCAAAAAAAGTTACCCTTCTAACCA
>JABXGY010000156.1 GCA_016550395.1 archaeon
CCAGAACCACCAGATCCACCAGATGGGCCAGGTTGTGGATATCGTAAAGGTTGGGGTGCCATTGGGGACCCAGATGATGCCGAACCATCCCATGGAGGTGAAGTCTGCTAGGACCAGGGGCAGAAACGCCAGAAAGACTGCTGCGCTGCTGAGGATGAGGATGAGTGTGAGGATGCCCCAGATGCCGAGGGGCAGAGAGTATTTGATCATGTCCCATTTGAGGGGCAACGAAGATACCAGATACACAATGGCGCCACCTCCAACGAAGACGAGGATTGGGAGGGGATAGGGCTGGGTATTCCAGATGAGATCTTCGGAGTTGATTGCGGGACCCCAGAGGACTACCGCCATCATACATAGCCCAATGATGCTAACGATTAGTGAGATAATTGAAAGATTACTTAATGTCCTGAATTGTTCTGTCATTTTGGCTCCCTCTGTGAATAAAAGAAATGAACATCGGACGTATTTTTCACCTGTTGACCTTATAATCTTGTAGGTGCTTCTGTTCGCTGGCTATCCTTCACGTAGTTGTTGTTCAAGGTTGTTGATACGTTGGTGAATGGTGGGGGGCGTTTTGTCGGATGAGTTGTATCTTTTCCCGAGGATCTCAACCGGTTCCTGCGATGGTGGAGAGAAAGGGCTTTTGTGTTATGGGAGGTACGTATTTAATAGCACTGTGATTGATACAGTGGGTAGATCTGGTCGTAGTGGGCGGAATGGGTGTTGCAGGTTATTAATGGGAATGCGATTGTGGCTGAGGGCTTGGTCCGGAATTTTGGGTCTAAGGTGGCGGTTGATCGGCTGTCTTTTACGGTGCGGCGTGGTGAGATTTATGGGCTGCTTGGGCCAAATGGGGCGGGGAAGACCACGACGGTTCGGATGGTGTGTGGGCTGTTACCGCCGACGGATGGGTCGGTGACAGTGTTTGGGTTGGATCCGACGATTTTTCCGATTGAAGTGAAGAATTCATTGGGGTTGGTTCCTGAAGAAAAGATGTTGTATGAGTCATTAACTCCTCGTGAGTTCTTTGATTTTATTGCCTCGATGCGGAATCTTCCCTCAAATGTTGCGACGAAACGTGTCGATTCATTGGTGAAAGTCTTTGAGATGCGGGAATACTATGATACAGTGATTGCAGCATTAAGTCTAGGAACTAAGCAGAAGGTGGCTGTTATTAATGCCTTGCTCCATGAACCTCCTCTTCTTGTTCTTGATGAGCCACTTATTGGATTGGATGCAAGGTCTGCTCGTGTATTAAAGGAATTCATGAAAATCCATTTGGAAGGAAACGGGGCAATCTTGTTTTCCAGTCATATTTTAGAAATTGCTGAAAGTCTCTGTACACGTATTGGTATTATTGATAATGGGCGGTTGGTCGCGGAGGGGACGGTTGATGAACTTCGAGATCTCGTGAAGGCTCATGGCACTCTTGAAGAGGTCTTTCTTAAAGCGGTTCAACAAGATGTTGAGGTAGCCCAAGCGGTTCAAGCACTCCGACATGCCCTTTCTGAGGAGCGTAAGTAACGTGATTGAAACGGATGGTGTAACCCAATCTAAACAATGATTAGAGTGAATGGGTGAATCAGAAAATTAAGGCAACAAAAAAGAGTACGGGGAAAGAATTCCTTTCTATTCGATCATTGCTGCATTCACAGGAACTTAGCTGGGGTGACGCTTGGCGTGCTGCAGGTCAACTTAGTTCAGAGGTACAATTTCGTACGAATTTAGAGATGAGTGCTGGTGCCTTCCGAGATTCCATTGAACGTCGCGTGAAGAGTGCACGGACGAATACCACATTTAACAAGGTGGGTATGAGTTTAGTATTTGGTTTTTTCGTTGCATTTTATGGGTTTACGACTAGAACGCTGACTTTGTTTCCCATCGTTTCTCCTATATTCAACACGGGAGTAATAGTTGCAGTGATTACAAGCCTATTCTTGGCAGTCGCATTTGCATTACTTATGTTCATTGGGCTCATGCAATCCACGACCTATATTTCATGCGATATCGCGTCTTTGACCCTTCAACTCCCAATCACCAATAAAGACGCAGAAAAAATCGCTTTCCTAGGATATTTTCGACTCTTTGATGCACCAATTATCGTCATATTGGTTGGATTCCCCCTTGCGTTTGGAATTGCAACGTTCTCCATTTTAGGCTCATTTGCGTGCCTTGCGACCACCACAATTACAATTTTCCTTGCCATTTCGATGTTACTGTTATTATCACACCTTTTTTACACCCGCATCCAATCCCTCGGCGGATCACGTCTTCGCGGATTTATCAGAACCCTTTTTGTGCTCTTTTGGGCATTTTCCTTTGTTGCCTTTTCCTTTTCATACCAATTGATTTCCTATCTCATTCCACTTATCCAAGTTCTTACAATAACGGCGAATGCATTTGATTGGATTTTGCCCCTATTCTTTCCTTTCTCGTTGGGATATCTTGTAGCGTTAATTAGTGGGTTACCAGGACTCTCAGTTACATCAATGATAACCTGTCTTATTGGTACTCTCCTCTACGGCACTTTAGCCATATTGGGCTTACGACAAAGCCGTCGAATCCTTATTCAGGTCAGTCAGTCACCCATAACTCCTCAAGTTCCCACGAAGATGAAACCCATCAGCGTGCAAAGCTCCTCCCATCACATTGCCATTATCCGTAAAGACCTCCGGCTCGCCTCCCGCAATCCCAGTCAAGCCGTGTTTCTAATCACCCCAATTGCTACAGGTATCATACTTCACCTCACTTTGCTTTCATATATCTCGCTGTCTTTCCCCGCTGACTCATTCTTCTTCATGATAATCGCGATAAGTCCCTTCCTGGTAATCTTCTTCTCAATCTTTTTGCTTAGTACCGAAACCCACGGTGCAGTTCTCACTTCTTCCCTTCCCCTTCGGACTCGTGTCATTACTCAGTCCAAAGCACTCCTCGCAACTTTCTCTTATCTCCCCATCTTTCTTATTCAGGTGATTCTTCTATATCTTCTTCCTCTTCTCTCGCCTATTTTTCTTCTCGTAATGATTGTATCTCAGATACCTCTCGTATATACCGCTTCACTCATTGCCATCTGTCTTTTCATTCGTCTACTAGGGGGAGGCCTCATCATTGGCTTTAATGTGGGTCAACATCTGCTACAAATGATCGGTGTGCTACTCATCACCATTATCTTTTATGCCCTTCCATGGATTCTCTACATGTACGTGTGGTTTGATGCTCTGCGGTTTGAGATTCCACTCATATACTTCAACCTCTACGTAATTCTTGCCTTCTGGGCAGGAATATGCATTAACCTACTAATCGGATTCATTTGCTCCCGGTTACTTCTTCATGACTAGTAATCAACAAAATTACCCAGATCACCATACTAATCCTAATGAATTGATATTCGATGGGAGAAAATATTAAACAGAACCCCCTTTATGACATTCCGTATTTTTCATAAATAATTAAAACGATTTCTCCGTAAGGGTGACCTGCTATTCTAGGATGAACCATTTCATCAGATATACTCTTTGAAATTAATCTTCGCTTCTTTCTTCGAGAACGAGTTTCAAGAACTCCACAAAACAGGGTGCTGTTTAGAATTTTGTATTAGGCGAAGTGTTTCATTGAGTGTTGAATTGATGGCGACGATGATGAAAAGAAGTAAGATTGGCAAGTAGCTGTAGTGCATAAGGGCGAGGGGGTAGGCGCCGTATTGGCAGCCAATCTGGATAGTTTCAATGCCTCCGTAGGAGTTAAGTTTAAAGAAGTAGGCAGCAGTGTTTGTGAGGTAGAGTCGTTCGGGAGAGGGGAGGATAGTGGTGGCGAGGGCCATTCCGACGATGCTACCCACGAAGGCTCCTAATAGGGGGGAATGCGTCCTGTTTGAACTGAAAAGGATGGCTATTAGTATGCCATTGAGGGCGCCAGCTATTCCCCCCAGGAAAAGACTTCGAATTGTAGCGACAAAAAGCTGTTGTGGGTAAAATACGAACATCAGATATAGGATTCCTGCTCCTGCTCCTTCAAGACCCAAGCAATCGTATGCTCTTTCAAACAACGTTGGTGGGAGATATGCAAGGTCTGCAAGGAGTGTTGTGCCACAGTTATAAAGTAAGATAATGATGCTAGGGACAATGAGGAAAATCCATGGCAGTACATCCTTAGTATTAGGTATGAGGTTTAGCTTCTTTCCCGTCTTAGTTGTGTCCAACTCAGGCTTCATAACACAAACCTGCGAATAACTTGTTTCATTAGTAGATTATGAATCTATAGTTTAGAACAGGTTATTAGAAGTCTACATGCTGGGGGATTAGCAGAATTGTGCAGAAAAATTTGATAGAATCTTAGCCAGAGGAATGGTAATCCATTTTCGTTTGAGATAATGAATCGCAACAGATTTTTTATTGGGGGATCCTATTCTATCGCAATGGAAAATTATCCGCGGATGATAACCCCATCCACTGAACCTTATGATCCGATTCAGTTGGCAGAACTGACACAACAGATTGTGTGCCGTCCTGAGGATTCTGCTCGAAAATACACGAATGTGTATGTTGCAGGCGTTTATGGTGGGATTGCGACGGCGTATGCGGTGGGCTGTCCGTTGCGGTGTATTTTTTGTTGGGTGGATGATTCCCGTGAATATCCCGAACGTCGAGGGCGCTTTTACACTCCAGAGGCATTAGTAGGTGCCCTAGAAGATGCAGCGCGTGAACGCAATATTCGGAAGGCTCGAATATCAGGGGCGGAACCGACGTTGTGTAAAACACATCTGTTAGCGGTGCTGCCGCTCATTGAGGATTCATTTTTTGAAACCTTTATGCTGGAAACAAATGGCATCTTGTTTGGAACGGATCCTGATTATGCAGTCCAAGTTGGGCAATTTGAGAAGGTGCATATTCGCTTAAGTCTGAAGGCGGCAACACCTGAGGGATTTCAACAACGGACAGGTGCACGGGGAGAGACCGTGGAATTACCCTTCCAGGCGATTGAAAACCTCATACAGGCAAAGGCAAGTTTTCATGTCGCAGCTATGACAGACCCACGGTTAATGCCGCCAACAGAACGAGCAGTTCTCATATCCCGACTCGAAGACTTCGGTGTGACGCTTGCTGGAAATCTAGAGGAAGAGCGGTGTGATCCGTATAAAGCCACGATTCGTCGACTCAAAGCTGCAGGCATAGATGTTAAAACGTTCTTTTAGTAACAAGCTCTGACGTTTGGGGTTTTTATTCTACGGTTTGCTAGTTGGGATACATGAGTTTCCTCTTGGATCCGTTTTTGTTGGTATTTTGTGGTGCGGTGATAGTGTGGTTGCGGAACCGCTGGTTATACCGCGTGACGCCTCATGCAACGAAGGTGCTGGGTATCCTGACGGTTCTTCTGTTTTGGCTGGTGGCGGGATCGTTGTACTTGAACTTGGGGTGGTTCGATTGGATATGGTGGTGGACGGGTCGTGCGGTGAATGGGCGAGACTTTATGATTAATAGTGGCTTGTTCTTATTCGAATATGTGAACACGGTAGGGCTGATTGATGTGAGTGCCCTCATCTTATTCGGGCTCTATCCGATATGGTTGTATTGCGGAGTGTTTCTGGGATATTTACTGTTCGGTCGGCATGAAGGGCAAACGGGGATGGTTGGACTGCTTTGAACCCTAGGCAGAGGAGAGCAAGATGAAAAAACGATTGTGCCTAGTAACAGGGGCATGTGGGTTTGTTGGAAGCCATTTCATTGATCACTTAATCCAACATCCTGAATATGAGGTTCGAGGAACGGATTTAGTGGACGCCGATCAGACCTTCTTGAATAATAGCGCTGAGTTTATACCAGGGGACCTCAGGAATCCAAGGACCCTGGCTCCTCTTGTTAAAGGTGTTGATATCATCTTTCATGCCGCGTCGCTATTTCGCTATTCTGCGTCTTGGGATGATTTATTGGCGGTGAATGTTGAAGGCACTCGAAATCTATGTTATGCGGCTCGTAAGGCTAAGGTCTCGAAATTAGTGCTTATAAGCAGTGCAGGTGTCTATGGGATACCCCACTCAATACCAGTTCGAGAAGAGGACTCTCCCCGTCCATCAAATCCATATGAACGGTCAAAGTTAGAACAAGAAGAGGCTGCGCTACAGGCCTGTGAAGGTGAGAAACTGGGTCTAACTATTCTCCGTCCAGCTCCAATTTATGGGCCTCGAAATCGTTATGGTATTGGCACTATACTTCGGATGGTGGCATTGGGACAACTTCCCATTATTTCAGAGAATATCAATACTTTAGTCCCATTGGTCCATGTCGCTGATGTGGTTGGTGCTGCCCTGCACTTAACAACCTATCCTGCTGCAACTGGTCAAACCTTCAATGTAGTCGATGACTCTACCTACCGGAAGTACGAATTATTTTCTTATGTAGCACCATTATTGAATACGAAAATTTACCACACACGACTTCCACTTCTCCCTCAATGGCTTCTTAAAGCATTAGCCTCTTGGTCGGAGTGGAAAGCTCGGAATATCACACATGATCTGCCTAAGATAGAAAAGGCTACAATTGATTTGATGTATCACAACTATTGGTTTAGTAATGCAAAACTAAAAGCGACCGGCTATCAACTTATCTATCCTGATTCACGCTTTGGTTTAAAAGATACCATTGACTGGTATAAACGCCATAATTGGCTCTAGCGATATGCTATTGCTTTTCTTTTTCGCATTTACAGCCCTTCTTCCCCTTCTATTTCTCCTCTTTCTAATTTGATTAATCTGTGCTAATAAGAATGAGGAGTGTCAATAGAAATGAGGGGGTTTTTGGCATTAATTTGAGGATTTTTATTCGGAGACAAGACCAATATAATAGAAAGTATACACTTGTGTTACTTCCTGTTATAGGAGGGATTGTTAGTGGCGACGCCTAGTCTGACTGGTCGAAAAGCCGAAGTATTATGGGCACTCCCCTATCTTGTGGATTTAGCTAAAGATGTATTATCTGAAAAAGAGTATATTGAAGCTGAAACCACCGCGGTCTATTTAGTGCGAACAAAACAGTTGAATGATGCAGCAATGAAACGGTTAACAACCTTAGTAGCACCACCCCCCAAACAACCATTAACAGAAGCTCAACAGGCACTCAGAGGGTTACCAAGGTTTACCCGAGAAGCGATACGGTACTTAGCTGACTATATCGAAATATTAGTTCGGGCATGGAGCTTCGAAATCACTGGTGATGCCGCTACCAAAACCCGGTCTTTAGGTCATAATGTCCGACGATTGACACCAAAGAAATTCGGGTTACCTGCTGATCTAATCGATCACCTGAAACGTTATAATTCATTCCTTTTTACACCAACAAAACATGATTTCACAATCTTCAAGGGACAACGCCACCGCTTTACTTCACGAGAGGTTGTTCTGATTGCGTATATCACCATGAAAATAGCTGAGCGGATTAAAGAGGTATCTCCTGCTGCACATCTCCAAGCTATTGCTTTTTAATTCCCCACTCAATTGCAAAAGCTTTGAGCTATTCCGTTTTGTGGTTGATGAAACACAGTTAAGGTGCAATTCATTGAGGAGAACTAATCATTAGTGAAGGTGCCG
>JABXGY010000157.1 GCA_016550395.1 archaeon
TACGGAAAGATTCCACGAGCCTTCACTGCTTCAGCGATTCGACTGATGGCAACGATATAAGCCGCGGTTCGCATGTGGACTTTTTCTTTTTGATGCATCTTGTACACTTCATCAAAGGCTTCAACCATACGCTTTTCGAGTTTCCCGTTGACTTCTTCTTCGCTCCAAGATTCACGCGTTAGATTCTGCACCCATTCCATGTAGCTAACAGTGACGCCACCAGCATTAGCGAGAATGTCAGGAATCACAAACACACCATTCTTATACAAAATTTTATCTGCCTCAGGTGTTGTTGGTCCATTGGCACCTTCACCGATGATTTTCGCCTTAATTCGGGGAGCGTTGGATTCAAGAATTTGATTTTCAAGTGCTGCAGGGATCAAGATGTCAACATCAAGCTCGAGTAGTTCTTGATTCGTAACTTTCTCTGTACCTGGAAAACCAACAACAGATCCAGTCTTTTTCTTATGTTCCATCACCTTTTCGGGGTCTAGTCCCTCAGAATTGTAGATGCCTCCTCGAGAATCACTCACGGCAACAATTTTAGAACCATATTCTGCGATGAGTACTGCAGCATTATAGCCCACGTTTCCATACCCTTGAATCGCTACGGTTGCACCTTTCAGATTTAATTTTAGGTGTTTTGCTGCTTCGCGGACTGTTATTACTGTTCCACGACTAGTGGCTTCACGACGTCCCAAACTGCCACCTACAGCAATGGGTTTACCGGTTACTACTTCAGGTACGGCATAACCTTGGGCTTCTGAATAAGTATCGTAAATCCATGCCATTTCTCGAGCTGAAGTATAGACATCGGGTGCAGGGACATCACGATAGGGTCCAATAATTTCCATGATTTCGTGTGTGAACCGACGAGTCATATGCTCAAGTTCATTATCACTCATTTCTTTGGGATTACATATGATCCCACCTTTTGCTCCGCCATACGGGATGTTAACCACTGCCGTTTTGATAGACATCCAAATAGCAAGGGCTTTCACCTCGTCTAAGCCAACTTGGGGATGATAGCGGATGCCACCTTTGAATGGGCCAAATGCGTCCAAATGTTGGACACGCATTCCTGTAAAGACTTTGATTTTCCCATTGTCCATGCGTACTGGAATGGAAACAACTAGGGTACGTTTCGGATTTTTAAGCAATTCCAGAATATCCGGATCAAGCTTCATTTTCTCCGCTACAATTTCTAGTTGTTTTTTTGCAACCTCATAGGGGTTGGGTTCATCACATTGTTTGGATTCCATTTCTATCCCTAATCAGAGGCATGATTAGCCACTTAAAAAAGGCTTTGGAATTAATCTAAGTGTTAACACCAATGATTGGTTGGAGAATCAAAACCTTCGTAAATAGGCATCTGAATTCTATTAGGCAATCGGTATTTTCATTGTAAGAGTAGTGATCTTCGATACGGTCCTAGTTGGAAGATTCTCTTGATAGTTTGGTTACGAATGGCCTCTCCGATTCTGTCTCATTCTATTATTTTTTACTTAGATCCCCTTTACAACTACACTCTTGATAAAGCTCAAATAGAGACATTGAATGAGACCTTATAATCATGTATGATGTCAGCTTAGGTCTATAGTCAACGTTTTCACTATCTTTTCATTTGATGGAGTCTGATCAAAAAAGCGTATGTAAGTGCTCGTTAGGTGCCTGTGTCCTTAGGTATGAAATCTAGGGGATGAGAGTGACATTCGGGATCTGGGTGGTTTCTTATGTGAGGTGCGTCTTTTCCGTTGTAATCGTGTGAGGGCAGCAATTGTAGCGGCAATATCTTCGGTGCGATGACGGTAGAGATGATAACGTATAATAATAAACCGACTTCGTGGATCTGTAGGTTTCCCGATGTGTTGTGCTAACCATTGGAATTCATCTTCGGTGAGCTTTGAGAGTGCTTTAACAATTTCTGGTGGAAGCCGCATAGGCAGCAGGCGATTCTGATCACGAATATAACTAATAGGAGGAGGTGGTGGGGGTTGGGAATGTCGAATCAAGTCCGAAATTTGTACTGTTCCTGGATCAGGAAGAATATCAGGAGTTGGTCCGGCACCGGCCCCACTGAGTATGGCTAGGGCGACTTGGAGTTCTCTGATAGTATATTCAGCAAGAAGTGGTTTGGCAAGTATTTGTTGGATTCCGGGTTCTCGGGGATCGTGAAGAAATCGTCGGAGGAGTCGTAGGTCGTCATTGGTTAATCCCGAGAGTTGATCAGAAAGTTTTCTGACACGATGCACATTTACCGGTTTAGAAAGGACATACGGTGGACGGTTCCTATCCAGGACCAAGACTTACCCTCCTCGCTCGATTATTTTTATGTGAACCGTCGGATATAGCTTTTCCCATAACGATTTTCGCTATCAAAATGAGTGTCTATTGGGATTCACTAGGTGGAAGTGTGCGTTGAAGAGCTGCAATCGTGGCTGCAACATCTTCCCATTTGAAGCGATATAAACGATTTTTGATGATGATTAGGCGTGAGCGTAGGTCCTGGGGTTTTCCGAAGTGTTTGAGAAGCCATTGGAAATCGTCAAAGGGGATGCTGACTAGAATATCACTGATTTCTTGAGCGGTTCTTGCAGAGGGAAGAGGGGGGAACTCGTTGGATGGTGTGAGAATACGTTGAGGTGGAAGAGGTGTTTGATCTTTCACAGGATGCCAAGGTTTGACGTTTTCGAATCCGAGAGGTTTTTCACCTAAAGGTAATTCATGGACGCCATCCAGCATCGCTAGAGAAACACGGAGTTCTTGTATCGAATAATCATCCAAAACGGCTTTAGCAATGATATCTTGGGCTTCATTATCATGTGGTGAATCGTAGATTCGTCGGAGTAGCACAAGGTCCCTTTTGGGGAGCAGGGCGAGTTTGTTTGAGAGTTCACGAGCACGTTTCACTGGAACCTGTGATGAATCTTCAATCGTTGCCAACCGCTTTGTAGGAGACATAACATCCGCCTCCGCCTTTGCCGCTTTGAGGAGGTAGGGGGTATAAAGGTCTTCTCTTTTTTGCCATTAAACGCTTAAAATAAACGGTATGTGATTTGTTTAACTATTGAGTTGCTTTAAGGATATCAGCAATAAAAGATGAGGTCCCTTAAGGTTTCAATGTAGGTAATTATTATGGAAATTCGACAAGTGAAACGCGAAATTCGAATTTTGGGAGTTGATGATGCCAAGTTTAAGCGAGGTCGTGATGAATGGACACGATTAATTGGCGTTGTATTTCGTGGCGGGGAATGGATGGAAGGTTGTCTCCAGATTCCTATTCGAGTCGATGGTGATGATATTAATCAAAAACTTGCAGAGATGGTGATGACATCATCACATTACGGACAGCTGCGAGTAATCATGACACGGGACACTATATTTGGTGGCATGAATGTTTTGAATCTTCCAATCCTTTTTCAAGAAACAGGTTTACCTGTGATTGCGATATCGGATTCGAAACCAGATATGGTGCGGGTCAAGAAAGCCGTTCAACGAATTTGTCCAAATTCTTGGGAAATGAAATATGAGTCTCTTTTAAAGTCGGGTCCAATTCAGTCAGTGAAATCACGACAGGGAAAGGCACCGATTTATATTCAATGGGCAGGATTGGAATTTGATCAAGCTTGTGAATTAGTGCAAAAAACGGCTACTCGGAGTCGGATTCCTGAGCCAGTGAGAATTGCACATCTCTTCGCCACCAGCTTTGTTCCAGACAAATAAATTATTGATCTTTGTAAAGAATCAGAAACGACAAAATCGCCATTAGTGTCTGCGGTTTCATTATGTTGCATGTTTTGAATACAGTTTAGTTACTGACCCTTTCCCTCAACCTCTTATCTAATTCAGTACGTTCGGCATTGAATAATTGCTATTTTTTTACACGCTTAAATGGACAAAAAAATTAGTCAAATAAAAGTAAAAGGGTTTTTCCGAGTCTTTTTGTTTCAGAATCTACTTCTATTGTATATGAGGAATGAGATGTTCAACTCTATGAAGACAAAGAGTTACTAAAAGTAAAGAATGTCTTTCGGTTCCTCAGAAAAAAATATTGAAGCACAAATGGATGTGATTTGAAAAAAGAACCACACCATTATGGGGTGATTTAACATGAAATATTGGGTATGCCCTAAATGTGGAATTTCTAATCCTATTTATTTACGTCTTTGCAGTAATTGCCGCTACATTCGACGGGAGAAAGATATTACCCTTAAGACTTCAGCTTTTTGGAAATGTGAATGGTGTGGTGTTCTTAATGTTAGCACTAGATACGTCTGCCGTCGCTGTCTTCAGACACGTTATCGAATTGAGCCACTAACTTCGGAGGATAAGAGAAAAGCAACTCCATATCAGGGGTAGAAGATTAGGGAGAAAAATTTAGCAGCAGTGAAACATTAAGAGTAATTAAAAAACAGCGTAAACCGTGTACCTATGATTGGGAAAAATACACGTACTTATTCATCAAAAAATTACAATCTAAAAAATCTGAGCCAATTTAACATTGATTGAGCTTAGCAACCCCATCCTCACAGATCTAAAAATAAGTGTATTGATGAATTCAAAAAAATCTAGGGATTCCTCAAGAACCTATGAACTTCACAAATCTTCTTTGAAAGAATTTCACAAATATATTTTACGAAATAGGCTAAAAATATTCAATATTTGTTCGAATAGGAGTCAACAAAATTCCATTTTTAGAATAGGGTAAGCATTTTTGTCTTAGCACTATTATATGACAAATGATATTATCATTGAGAGTTTAATGAGAAGTATGATGAGAAGGATTATAATATGAACGTGTATGCGGCTTTAGCTCATCCGCTTCGCGAACACATTCTTCGAATTCTAGATGCTGAACGGCTATTGCCCTACAAGGATTTGATGAAAAGATTAGGGCTAAAAAAAACTGGTCTGTTTAACTATCATCTAAAGAAATTGGAAGGTTTCATCGAGAAGCGGAATGGCTTATATCAACTTACGGCCGCAGGCAGAAATGCGATCCGATTAATGATCACAAAGGAACAGTTGATGGTTGGAGAAACAGTCGATTTTCAGGAACCTGACAGTCGGGGAGCAATCTATCGTATTGGCGTGATTATTTGTACTTGTGGTGAGGAACTCCGTCAAGCAATTAATATTAGTGACCTTGTTGAGAAAGTAACCGACCTCCCCTACGTGGAACGTACCAGGGTCTTTCATCATCTTTGTTTGCTAGAAAATGTTGAGAAACTTAAACATTGGTGTGAACGACATTTTTTGAATAATCTTGTAATCGCTGCTTGCTCTCCCCGCCTCCATAAGGAAATGTTTGCTACTATTCGGGAACAACTAGATGTTCAGATCGAATTTGCCAATATCCGTGAACACTGTGCTAGAGTTCATAGAAAAAATCCAGAACGCGCTACGGAAAAAGCTCTACTCCTAATCCGAGCTAGTGCAGCAATGCTATGTCATCGAATCCCAATTCCTAAACGAACCTTACCAATTCGAAAAAGCGTCGCGATCATCGGAGGAGGACTAGCAGGATTAGAGGCAGCAAAAGTTTTTGCAAAAACAAACCATTCTGTTATCCTCTTAGAAAAAGAACCTTGTCTGGGTGGCATCGCTCGCCGATGGGAACGAATCTATGGAGCCTTGGATTGTGGTCCATGTATGATCGCCGAGGATGTATCATCTGTCATCCTATCCGGCAATACACGAATACTTACAAATACTGAACTCACAAATATCTCAGGGACAATTGGCAATTACGAAATTACCGCCACTCAACTTCCTCGCTATGTCGATTTAAACAAGTGTACTATGTGTGGGGTCTGCGCAGAAATCTGTCCTCATTCTTGTCCAGACGAATATGAGTATAATCTAATTCAACGTAAACATATCCATCTGCCCTGTCCCGCAGCATACCCCAATAAACCAGTAATTAATAAAAGAGATATTGATTTTTGTCTTACCTGCCGAAAATGCGAAAAAGCGTGTCCCTCCAACGCGATTAATCTAGATCAAGAATCTGAAATCAAGAAATTTTCTGTTGGGGCAATAATCCTCGCAACGGGTGCAGAAGTTTGTAATCCTCGCACCATAATTCCTTTAGATTCCATCGTATACAATCCAACAAAAGACATCATTTCCTCCTATGAATTTGAACGAATACTTGCCCCAGATGGACCTACAGGAGGGCAAATACTACGTCAAATAAATGGCAAACCTGCACGATCCATCATCGTTCTTCAATGTTTAAACTCAATCAATGTATGCTCAGGATATTGCTGTAATGTAGCCCAAAAATACATTGATGTTGTTGAAAATATAGCCCCTGAGGTTTCAATCAATATTCTTTATGACAAATCCCATATTCCACCAGATCGAACTACATTCATCCCTGAAGATAACCGTATTCACTTCTGTGAAACAATTAAGCTCATACATCGAGGACGCAAACGAATCATCCAAACAGACGTAGGCTCTTTTCCAGCGGATCTTATCGTTCTCAATATGGGTATGATTCCTGGAGATCAACAATTAGCCCTTCGAACCATAACTAACTTTTCCTTAAATAGCCGTGGTTTTCTCGACACCAGAAGCTTATCTTCAGGCATTTGGGCTTGTGGTTCTGTGACTCGTCCTGAAACCTTTGAAGAGTTAGTCACAGAATCCCGAAATACTGCCTTAGAAGTGCTGTTGTTATTGGGAAGAGATAGTCTACCAGCGGGAGATATGCCAATACTTATTGCTCAGGAGAAATGTGGTCTTTGTAACCTTTGTGTGGAACTATGCCCCTACAATGCAATCTCTATAACCGCCGATACAATACATATTGACACGCTTAAATGCGAAGGCTGTGGAGCCTGTATCGCAATATGTCCCACAGGAGCCCTCTCTGCGGCTCCAATTCAAGATGAAGTTCAAGCTGCGATTAACGCCCTATCCATGGGCACAACTTCCCCACGCATCCTCATTTTTTGCTGCGAGTCATGCGGATATCCAGCAGCAGATAATGCGGGTATTCGTCGACTGGAATATGACCCTAGTGCAATGGTGCTTCGACTCCCCTGTACGGGATGTGTCGATGCGAATTTTATAATAACGGCCTTAAACCTTGGATTCGATGGAGTTATGGTAGTTGGTTGCCACGAAACCGCCTGCCGTTTCCTCGATGGCATCAAAAAGGCACGAATACGAATTGAAGCCCTCACACACTTCTATGGCGAGGAATTACAAAAACGTGTTAGGATACTCAATGTGTCTGCAGTAGAAGGTCATGTTTTCGCAACACAGGTCAATCAATTTGCAGCAGAATTAACGGAGTTGATTGGCTCATGAAAAAAATCGGCTTCTTCCAACTGAACTCGTGCAGTGGTTGTATGTTTGCCGTACTCAGTTCTACCATATTCCTAGACCTCCTCAAATCTGCTGATATTCGGCTTTTTCGATTAATTTCTGATGTCCAAACTGAAGACCAGTTTGATGTCGTTTTTATTGAAGGTGGAGTAACACGTAATGAAGAAGCCGCACTTCTTCGCAGATTATGGACAGAAGGAGCTAAAATTATCACCCTTGGGAGCTGCGCAGTCCTCGGTGGAATCATGAGTCATTCCCCGAACATGCATATAGATCCCGTCAACAAATTCGTTGATCCGTATGCAACATTACCAGGCTGTCCACCGCCACAACAGCTTCTCGGAAATCTCCTAATGAGTGCAATCGATGGTATAGAATTTAAACTTCCTGAGAAAAATGTATGCAGTGAATGCCCTTTTGCACAAGATCAAACATATGATGTTGAGATTACATCACTAAACGCGTTACATCCTCCAAAAAGTTGTTTCTTAAGTGAAGGAATTCTCTGTCTGGGTCCTATAACCCGTGCAGGATGTGGTGCCCGTTGTATCAAGGGAGCAACTCCCTGCGATGGCTGCCTTGGTGCTTTAGACCGGAATCTACCCTCAGCTCTCGCCAATCTTTTCTCCGTACTAAAAGTGAGTGACTCAATTCGAGAATACGCTGCAATTGCCTTTAGATACCAAAAACCGGAGTTGAAATTCAAATAATGAAAATTCGGTTATCCTTGCCCATGACTCGTATCGAAGGTGAAAGCAGACTTATTGTCACACGAGAGAAAGACCGCATCACAAATGTGATTTATAATATGGCTACCGTACGAGACTTCAAGGGAGTTATAATTGGTCAACACGTCAAAGACTTACCCAAAATTGTGCCCCGCATCTGTGGAATCTGTCCTGTTGCACATAGAATCGGAGCAATAAAAGCCATAGAAACAGCATTTGACATAGTGACTCCTCCTATAGCAGAGTTACTCCGTGAACTAGCACTGCTTGGAGAAATAATCCGATCGCATACTTACAGCGTATTCTTCTCTACTCTACCTGACATAATGTTCTTGGCGGACCAAATCTCGCGTCAAGATATTCTTGGTGTAGATCGAATACAACCAAGAGTCCTACCTATTGCTAGTAAATTATTCAATTGCGCTGACGAACTCATCACAGCCACAGCGGGTAATACAAATATGGCTTTTAACCTGATCCCTGGTGGAATTCTACAAAATATTACTATCACTCAACAACAAGAACTTGTACAACAACTTCATGCAGCGATCTCTCATATAAAATGGGCTAAGGAGTATTACAGCTGGTTATTAAGTGAAATCGAAGGTGAAATCCAAAAATATACTCTCCCTCAGCCACTCTTTATTAGCTGCTTTGACACAGATAAAAATCGATTCTCTGGCACTGATCAAGTCGAATTAATCTCAGAAGATGGAGCTAAAAAGACGTTTCCCTGCATTAGATACCCTGAAATTTTAATTGAACAAGATATGCTTGAAGCGCCTACAAAAATCGCTTATTTCGAATCAAGCAATAAGTCAAAACACCTCTTAGCAGGGCCTCATGCTCGATTGACAACACTCCAAACCAGATCCACAAAGGGGAAGAAATCACACATTGGAATGCCCAATCTTTTTTATTCAGGGCTTCTTCGACTTGATGAAATTGAATTTGCTATAACAAATTCAATTAAACTGTTAGAAACTAGATGGAAAACAAGTGATGATATCTCAGTCGCATTGCAGCCACAAACCAGCTCTGGAGCTAGTTCCGTTGAGGCTCCACGAGGAACACTCCTCTATCGAGTAGATATCAATAACAGAGGCAGAATAAAAGACATTGATATTCGAGTACCGACAGAGCTTAATGCCAAAGCGATTTCTCTAATTGTCAAGAAAATAATGACCATTTGCTTGGATCTTGGTTGGACGAATGAACAAACTCTCGAACGGGTCAAAATGGCAGTTCGATGTTTTGATCCCTGTGTTTCTTGTGCTACGCAGACAGATATTAGGTTTCGTGAAAAGTAAAATTAGGTTTAAGCCTGTCTTCTAATTTTACGTTTTAGGACAATAGAAATTGTCGATGTCTTGCACAGTGAGTGATTCGAAGAAGATTGACTATAAAAGTTGTCATAATTTCATTAAAAAAAAATTTCATCGTCTTTTTGTTCGATTGCGATAAGTCATTACTGCCCATAAGTGTGGTGATTACATGAAAACGTTAGAGCTAGCCCCCTTGAAAGGAAAAAAATTACGGGTTTTGCTAATTCGAAAAGCTTACGATGAACCCTGGTGGATCACACCACCTTCCTCAGAAGCTGACTCAAAGACCTCTATGATTAAGCGCCCTTCCATGGCTTACTGTGACATGATAAAGATGGTTGTGGAATCAGAGCAGCCTGATTTTGCTACTGATGAACTCGGAATGCGAAATATGAAGAAATTCCATGAAGACAATCCACTCTCGGACGTATTTACAAAGTTGAAGATTCCCTATTACGCTGTTGATATGGATGATTTTGCCTATGCTTACCTTACACGGAGTATTCAATTGAAACTGGAAAAACGCAATGAAATTTTAGATAGCCTAAGAATCTTATCAGAGGATAAACCAACACCATTCGAACAAGAAAAAATTGATCGCTTGGTCGCTTACGGACAATATTTGCATGATGAACTTGAAGACGAAATTAAACATGTTAAATTTGGGATTCGTGAAAGCTGGATTGCAATGGGTATTCTAAACAAAGCAGACAGCCTCAGAAAGAAACGAATAACCGCAATTCACCTAAGCAGCCCTCAACATTTCCAAGGTGTAATGGAAATTTTACAAACCGTTGATGTGGAGGTAACACCATTATCCATTAAACAGCTTCTTTCTGAAATGCCTAGGGAAGAACTCAAAGGAATGACTGAACTCACAGGAGTATCTAAGGTCACCGTTGTGCCAGTGATTAAGCGCCCAAAAGTGAAAAAGAGTGACATCCTTTTTTTCTTAGACGCGGATGACCACGCTAGTCCCTTTGATATCTGCGTAGCGTATGACGCAGGATTTGATGTCGTTGTTCCTTATTCAGGTGTGTCACTCGATCAGATTCCGAACTTAGTCCAAGATGCTATCTTCTCACGAGGCCCTAAAGGTGTAAAACACACTTGCTTTTACGTGAGTGGACGCCAAGTTCCTGCTGCTTGTCAAATGGCGGATAGTATTCAGAAAGCAATGGTGCATCCTTTTGAAACTGCAATCATAATTGATCCCCGAGGCGCATTTTCTACTGCTGCAGCAATGGTCGCTAAGGTTGAAGAAGCTTTACGCCAACTTAATCTAGGCTCACTAAAAAGAAAAATAGCACTCGTTCTTGCAGGTACTGGTCCAGTTGGAGAAAGTGTTGCTCGCTTACTAGCCAGGTGTGGAGCCATCACGGTCTTAACATCCCGTAAAATTGAACGCGCAAGAGCAGTAGCCGAAAGAGTATCTACAAGTGATAATACAGTAGAAGGTATTCAAGTAACAACACCAGAAGAAATTCATGAGCTTTTGGATGACGCAACCTTAATTTTCGCAGTTGGTGCTCCTGGCGTTCAACTAGTATCACTTGAGCAACTTCAATCAATTTTAGGAACTAAAATTCTATTAGATGTAAATGCAGTGCCTCCAAGTGGAGTTGAATCGCTCATTCCAACGGATGATCTTCGTGAGTTAA
>JABXGY010000158.1 GCA_016550395.1 archaeon
CGACTTGCCCGTTCGGATTTTTCTAAACTCTCCAATTCGGTTCACATTAGCTGGTATCGCGCAGGTATTGAACTCGTTTTTGAAGATGGAAAGGTGAAAGAAATCAACGAAATCAAACGTAAGGAATTAAAAGAAACCGATGCCGCTGTACCATTTCCAGCGATTTATCAGCTGTTAATGGGGTACAAGACAATAGATGAACTCTATCAGATTTACCCAGACGCAGGTGGTCAACCAATGAAATTAACCCTTATTCAAACTCTTTTTCCGAAAATCCGTGCCCAGCTCTCACCAGATTTTTAATAACTATCTCATGTAAACTATACTAATGGTTCTTCAGCGATTTCTGGTTTCTCTGTAGTGGCAACCTTCACACCTTTCAGGATTAATCCTGCTGTCTCTAAAGCTCCATTCTTGAACAAAGGAAAATTATTGTTCCCACAACGGTACGAATAAGTACACGCTGGACACCCTTCGAATGCATCACAGGAACATTCCTCGATGATTACTGTCACTCGTCGGAGTGCTTCTTCCAGACGATCAAAGAGTAACTTGGATAATCCACTTCCACCAGGACTTCCATCATAGATGAAGATGAGTCCCGTTGCTCCTATAGATACGCCGCCAATATCATGGCTTCCCCCACCTGTTAGCATATCGCTGGTTTCAATGAGTGTATGCTCTAGAGCATGAAATCCACCAATTATCAATTCTTCTTCTGTAATTTTGAAATCTTGTTCGTTATCCTCGGGGGTTTGTTTCGGTTTTCCATGAAATGTCTCAATTGCATCCTTCACAGCTTTTGTGGGTAGGGGGGCACTGAAAAAGAAGCCTTTTGTTGGATAGGTAAACTCGAGGGGGTTGTCTAAATCTTTGGTTTTTAGAATCTTATCAGTGTAAATATCTTTGATAACGTAACCTGTTACTATTTCAGTCATTCGTAAATCAGCATAATGTACAGTTATACCGTATACTTGTCGTGAATCTATTACGCGTATAATCTTTGGGTGGACTTGGCGAAGGGGTTGGGTCATTTCTCGATGGCCAGGGGGAAGGCGTTGAACGACGGCACGTCCAACTCCATGCCGGTATTCAAATTCTAATGATTCATAGGTTGTTCCTGCATGAAGATAATATGCTCCAGGATGAAGCTCACCCATTGCAATGGGCATCTGCCTTTCACCAATTAGTTTACCCTGGTGAACAATATGAACGCTATCTCCAATTCCTCGTATGGAATATCGTGCAAGCACTCGACGGGTTTCAATGATATTAGGCTTGAGCTGTTCCTTTACCCTGGTCAATAGACCCCGGTTGATGAGTTGTTGAATGATAGGCTGAAATTCCTTGAATTCTTTTTTACTCAAAGGTTGATCAAGAGCTGCAGCCATGAGTTGGAATTGAGCAACAACTTCGTTATGTGGTTCAACATACGCGGGGTCAATATCCATGAAGTAATCGTCTGGGTGTTCCCGATAGTAGGTGCTAATTGCATCATTCGGTCGAAGTGCAAGCACCGCAACACTTTCTTGGCCTTTTCTTCCAGCCCGTCCAATTCGCTGAGTTAGTCGTGTGATTCCTACTAACATTGATACAACGCCTTCGAGGTCACCAATATCAATTCCAAGTTCAAGGGTTGGCGTGGATACTAGAAGATCTAATTCACCTTGACGAAAATCATCTTCGACTTTCCGTCGATATGCCATAGGAAGACCCGCGCGATGGACGGCACTTGATAATCTGGTCCGCCGGGCTATTAGATTGATTACTTCTGCATTTTTGTGAGTATTGGCAAACACTAAGGTTTTCATGTTATTCCGTACAAGTTCTTGAGCAACCGTGGCGATCATAGTACTTTGACTACCATGCTCAGGATAGAGCATGAGAAAATGGATGATCCCTTTTTTCCCAGTTTCGCATTGAATCGGGACCACAGATCGACCAAATAATAATTCAGCAAATTCTTGCGCATTAGCTACCGTAGCTGATGCCCCAACGAATTGAAGTGGTGGACAAATCCGTTGTAATCGACGCAAAAGGAAGTGGACATTGGAACCAAATGCTCCAACATAGACGTGCAACTCATCTAAAACCAGATGTCGTGCTGTCCTCACCAATCGCCGAATCGGGTCACGAGGACGAATCAAATGGATGTGTAACATGTCCGGATTAGTAATTAAAATATCAGGAGGTTGTCTAAAAATCGCTACTCGTTCTTCTTTCGGAGTGTCTCCATCAAGGACTGCCACATCAAGCCCAACACTTGATGCTAATATTGTGAGTTTTTCTGCCTGATCTCGAGCTAACGCCTTCGTTGGATAAATAAAAACCGCTTGAACTGATCGTTTTTCTGCGGGTCGTAATGGTCCCCAGCCAACCTGACGTGAAAGTATTTGTTCCATAATTGGTAATGCAAAGGCTTCTGTTTTTCCAGTAGCTGTTGGAGCTGAGATGACAACATCATGACCTGCAAGGATGTGGTCTAGAGCTTCTTCCTGAAATCTAAACAGCTGTGTTAAGCCCTGCCGTTCTAATGCTGTCTTAAGCTGCTCATTGAGCTGGGTCTCATGAATTTTACAGCCTGGCGCAGGGGCTGTCTCAGGAAACTGATGATACTTTACTAATTGGAAAGAAGGATTTGCGAGAATTCGTTGGATTACATTAGGCAAGTCCTTTACTGACTTAACCCCTACTCGGGTTAGTTCCTTCTCCCATTCCTCCCTCGTTCGTACCGGACCTTTTTCTCTTTGAGTATCTTTTGTTGAAATACGCTTACGCTTTACAGGTGCCTTTTGAGCGGGTTCACCAGCTTCCATGATGTCCATGAACCGTAAATACGCTGCCACTGGATCACTTACTTCGCCGGGTCTGGTTCTGTGGTTCGCACCGCATTGCGAACACTGGATCTGAAAATGTTTTCCTAAACGTCGAACCTCAACATAACCAGAACAGCGTGGACAAACTCTATACGACATTATTCGCTCCTATCCGCGACTTCCATTATGTATAGTATAAAACCTTTAGGAGGGGCTATTAGATAAGTATCGATACAAAAGAGTGTGAAATCATTTTTTCTCCATATGGCAAAGGAGTTCCTCTTCGATAGAAGGCTCTATTGACGGGTTTTCGATGATTCGACCGATTTCCCTTCCATCTAAGGTATAAATCAAAATTGTAGGAATTGCCTTGATGTTCATTGTATCCACTTCAGGTGGGCTGGGAGGAACAGCCCATTGGCGATTGGGATTCAACGGGTCCGTCTTCACCCCACCAAGGATATAGACTGGAAGGCCCGTCGCCCCATGTATCAAATCAAGCACAGGAATATTGGCAATGCAGTCTTTGCACCAATCAGCTCCAATAACTACGACTATAAATTGATCGGCTAACTTCTTGATTGATTCAAGGACTCTTGGTTTAGGTGTGTATTCTGCTCGACGAGCCTCATATTTTTGACGACAATCAATCGAACATTCGTGCATATACTTTTCAATCGAATCCGCGCGATTCAACATTTCTTGAAATTCAGCTAGTTGCATAGTTAATCTTCTCCCTTTGTAAAAATTCAATTAAATCAAAGGGTGATGATCTGGGTATCCCGTGGGACAATTATTTTACCAGAAAAAGAAGCGCGGATGCTTCGTAATGCATCTCCTAGTTCTTCAAGAAGTTCAGGATAAAGATGGGTAATTACCAGGGTTTTCACTTCAGCGTCAGCTGCCACTTTGCCTACTTCTCCCGGCGTACTATGGTTTGGGGCTAGTTCCTTCAATCGATCAGGCAATGAACACTCGTGGATTAACAAATCAGCACCTTTGGCTGCTTTGATTAGCTCGTGGCTTGGCGCAGTATCTCCTGAATAGATCACACGTTTTCCCTCTGCTTCTATCAAGAAACCATACGCTTCGAAATCACCATGATTCACTGGAAAAGCGGTGACTGTCCAGTCCTTGGAGCGTGTTTGAAACCCGGGTATAATGAAATGTGGTTTCACCTTGATTTTCCCAATTAGATACGGAAAAGATTCACCAATGGCTTTGGCCATTATTTCTAAGTGTTTCGGACCATAGATATTCAGTGTTTTGTCATAGCCCATAAGCCATAAGCTCTGAACCAAGGCAACAACATCAGAACAATGATCAACATGTAAGTGGCTAATAAACAAGTGCTCAATTCGCGTTAGTTCCGGTAAGCTACACGATAAGCGATGCAGTACCCCTGATCCCATGTCAAAAATCAGAGGTTCACCTGCAATTTCAATCATTAATCCAGCTAATACACGGTCAGGAGATAGCACTGAGGCGCCGCTACCTAGAATCGTGACTTCCAATATACTCGACCCCACACTGCATCTCTCACCTTGCTTTTTCAACTTTACTGAAAAGTAATAAATTGATAATCCAATGGTTTAGAGTACGCAAAGTTGAAATAGCTTTGTCCCAGATAATCAAAAGATGTAAGCGGACGTTTTTCTCCAGGAGATCCAGATGATTCATCATATCTATATCATTGATGCACGCGATGAAATCGTAGTTGATAAAAAATTCTGGATAATCAATGTGAATATAAAAGAAATGCAAGATTTTGCAAGCCGAGTCAAGGAAGCCCAAGATACTCTCATCGAAGAAATTGGCCCTATCAAATACATCGGCAAACCCCTGGGACGTGGTGTTGTTGTCGTTTGCGCCGAAAGTGTTGATGAAGATGATACACTTCGAGAGAAGCTAGACCGTGTAACCTATGAATTCCGCCGCGTCATAAGCTATGAAGTCGAATACGAAGACTTCATGGAAAAAGTCGATGACTATGTCGTCACCACCCTCAAAGTCAGTATTATTGGATACGGAGGCGTCGGTAAAACCACCCTCGTTACTTTACTTAATGGTGGAGTACCCCCAACCAGCTATGTTCCCACGATTGCCATTGACATTCAAAAAATTGAAGGCGCTCGCATTGGCACTTATGAAATCTCTACCTGGGACTTTGCTGGTCAAGACCGATTCAGGAAACTATGGGAGCTCTACTTCCGAGGAAGTCGAATAATCCTCCTAGTGACTGATTCCACATTAGAGAATGTATTAAACAGTAAGGATATTATCGACCTCATTCGCCGAAAAGACATTGCCGCCCAACTTCTCGCTATCGCTAATAAACAGGACTTACCTGGAGCCTTGTCCCCACAATTAGTACAACGAATCCTTGGTATCAAGGCCTATGGTATGGTTGCCATTGATCCCAATAACCGTCAAAAAGCCCTCGATATCATTAAGGAAGCTTTGAAACTAGCTGCTCCCAAGGAAGAGCCAGTTACACCTAAGCCCGAAATGGTTTTTGAATAAAAATAGAGCCTTCACCTGGGAACGTGTTTGTAACCCTGGGCGTTGTGAAGATTCTCCAATAATAAAATCTGCTCATTCTATTTTAAGTACAGTCTAATTTCTCAAATGGGAATTTCAACCCAAACGCGGTAAGGAATCTTCATCTGAATCCTTTGTAGAGTTTGAACTGAAAAACTGAGTTAAAGCTGGTCGGGTAGTATGGTATTCTTTCTCAATTCGTTTACTCTCGATAAAGGTTTTCAACTGAAGTGCTTGTTCAACACGGAAATCTAAATTATTTTGTTCTTCTGATTTTGATTCACAAATGATACTTACCTTCTTTAGAAACTGCTGTTCTTTTAACACAGAAAGGAAGAGCTGCCATGGTACATGATTCCCGCCATCTAAGGGTGCATGTTGAACCTCTCCCCGCCTCCCGGCAATTATGCCTGAGAGATGAACTGGAAGACGCCATCGTGAAAGATCAATGTGCTTTTCGATAAGCTCAAGACGCCGTAAGATACCACCTTCTGTTGTTACATCTCCACCTCGAGCAAAGTCATGGGCAAAATCCCAGCAGAAAAGGCAACCTGCTTCTCCTGCAACCATGCACGTTTCATCAAAATTACCAAAACTAGCTATCTTACCAGCAACCTCGGGTGCGGGAACCGCCAAGAGTCCTTCATCGTCAATTTTAATCATGAATTCTTTCAATCGGTCCCGAACACGGGTTTGAACAATCCTGCCGCCTTGTCGAGAACCGGGATGAAAGGTAACATGAGTCGCTCCCACGGCATCTGCAACATGTAAACATCGCGTCATATGCGCCCGACTAGTCCTTAACTTATCTTTCTCTATAGTTGTCAGTGAAATAGTATAGGGACCATGAATACTCACATGAAATTCCTGAAGCTGGTCACCAATAATATTAGCCCGTTCTTGTGACGGGTAACCAGGTAAGCCTCCCCGAGGCCTTCCGAGGACATTGGAGAGACAGAGGAGTTCTGTAGCATTCAGGGCTTCAGCTCGTAACCGACTCGACACACGGTTAACAATCGTGTCGGATGTAAAGGTGTTCAGTGGAAACGCTGCTATTCCAACGATTACAGACTTGGATTTTGGCACGATGGAGTCGCCACAAATCCAAGTGCGTTTGCACTCTTTAAGTATGTGTAATCAAATTCCCCAATCCTCTGACCATTGCTGGTGCGGTTTAATTAAATTCGAAAGGTTTATATTTGAGAACGATTGTAATCTACTTCAGAACGAAATATTTCTATCGTATAGAAAACGGATATTATCGTTTAATAACCGAATGGAGTCGGATAAATTGAAACAAAAGCATGATAAGGAATGCTGTGTCCGTGAAAAAATGTATGCTGAAATTTGGCGTTACCGACGTGTTTGCTAGGAGATGAATAGAAAGATGTTTGGTCGAAAGAAAGACAAAGGACGGGAAGATCGAGAGGAAGAAGATCTACGTGAGCAGATGCGCCGCCTTGAAGACCAAATGAAAGACTTACGACGTAGATTAGAAAAGGAAGGTAAAGACTTTCATCATGAGATCCCACCCAAACCTCCTAAGGAAACTAAAGCCCCGAGAGACCCAAAGGGCTTCAAAGTCGGGTTTGATAACGAAGCATTTCGTGAAGAGATGGAGGATTTTGGACGGCAAATGGGTGAATATGGCAGAGAAATGGGTGAGTATGGTCGGGAACTTGGTGATTATATCAAAATGGTGGTTTCTGATGCCATGCGAGGAGCCAATCGTGCCTTGCGAAGTGTCTTTATCGGTCCCGATGGCGCTCGAATCCGAATTGATGAGAATGGCGTTCGGGTTGGCAAGTCAGCTGCAGAGGCAGCAAAGCCCGTAGATCCTGACGAAGCTGAACGCTTGTTATCTCCTCTAGCCAGTGGTGAGCGGATTCGAATTCTCCAGTTACTTGCTGAAGAACCTCGGTATCACCAAGATCTTATGGAGTTATCGGGATTAAAACCAGGGACGCTACCTCATCATTTGAAACAATTAGAAGATGCTGGTTATGTTACACAGGAACGTGTTAGGGGTCGATATCTCATTACGATTCCTGGACGGATGGCCCTGAAACTTGCGAAGTACTTGTCCACACAGATGGACTCGGGGATCGGTACTGAATCTGATGAATCATAGGGGTGTGGTAATTGATGAGTTCCAGTTCAACTTGGGGTTATCGGACGAAGGATCTCGTGCTAGGTGCACTGGCAGGAAAAGTCACTCAACCCTCTGATATCGCACAATCGGAGAAAGCTTTGCTCAGTGTTAATGAAGGCTCATTATATTTTCCCATTTTCTTTCAGAATACTGAAGTGGGGGGAGTCTTCATTGGATTTGGTCAAGCTATTATAGATGCCATTGTTGATACTAAACGTGGTGCTCTAGGACAAAGTCATGAATTTCTATGGAATGGTAGCCTTCTTTTATTGAGTGAGGACGGGGATTGGAAACCACCTATCACATCACCTGTAAAGGAAAAAGATGTGAAAGTATTCTTACTATCTTCACTTGAAGAAGCTCAAGAACGTGCTCAGATGATTTTTGATCGTTTTCTTAATTACAACCGGAATTGGTGTTCTGATACTTTCATCCAACGACATCGCGGTTGGCTTGCAACGATTTTAGATAGACAACGAGGCAAGTGCTCAATTATCACGAGTGATAATCGCCTTGTGGTGAAAATGGGTGAATTGAAAGTTATTATTCATGGGAACAATTTTGTGAAAACAGAAGGTCGCAAAAAGGTCGTTGTCGCTGGAAGAGGTGGTCCTCTTATCCGCTTTGGTTAGTCTCGCGTAGGTCCGAAGCGGACCCCTCTTCCTATTTTCCTTTCTTCTAGGTTGTTTCTGGTCATCTTTTTCATCTCCTATGGTCTTAGTGGAAGAGCTTTTGAGGAGAAAAGTAGATGAGAAGAAGAATTAAGTCGGTATCTTAATGGCATGAATACCGACAAATTGAGTTGAAGGTGAAAAGAGATGGCCTCATTGGATCATGCGCCATTAGTGCATGCGTATCAGGCGCTATTTGATGTGACACGAGATGACCTTGAAGACATTGCCAAACACCTAACGAAAGCAAAGGGTCAAGGTATCATTGATATTCTAGGGCAGATCGCCGAATTACTTCAACGTATTCAAACTGCCTCAAGTCCTACCAAACTCGAAATTGAAGTTGCCCGAGCGATTGCCCGTGATTTCGATACAATCGCCAAACGCTGGAATGAACTGGAACAGTACTTTGTTAATGAAATTCAATACGATGATTATGTTTACCGATCGGATGAGGACCGGGCAATAGCTGCTGAAAAAGCCCAGCGAATTATCCAGGAACAAGCCCTTCAAGCCCTAGATGCCGCTGGGGCCATGTTTGGAGTCGCTCGGGAATGGCGACGAGCTGCCACCTGTTTTGAAACCGTTGTACAAGCGCGTAAGGCTAAGGAGACTCCGTTACTTGCCCTCCCTGCAATTATTCGCGCATATCGTTGTTATGAAGAATTATCAGATGCCTCAAAGGTCTTAAGTACCGGACAAGAAATCCAAAAGCTACTCATGACTGTAACGGGTGAAATATCCCCACAAGATCAAGCTATGCTCCAGGAAGCCGCAGAGTTCTTCCGGAAAACCGCAATGGCTGCTGTCACTAATCGCAAAAAAGATCCAGACCTGAATATTCCTCTTGCATCAATTTTTCTTTGGAATGAAGCAGAGACATTAAACCTTATTACACCAGCTGATGATGACACAGCATTAAGTCGATTTCGCGCACTCGCAGAATTTTTTGAACAAGTTGGCAAAGAGGAATTAGCCAAACCCACTCCATCCCTCCAACGATTTATTGCCAGCTATATGGAGGGAACCTTTGCTAATCTTCGCATCACTCGTAATATCTCAGGTTTTTCGATTAAGGAAGCCCAGCAACAAGCACTTCAATTAACCCAATATGCTACTGATTTTATCTTAACACTTATCGAGCGGTTAGGATATCACCGAGTTCGAATCGTTCAGGATCCCTCTAAAGCGATGAAAGGATTAATTGCGACTTTTGAGCTTATTCAGAGAGGGTATAAGGGTTCGAAAGCTTTTCAAGATTTGGCGAAACAAGCAGGTGTCACACTTGTTCAGGCTCAACAACGAGCAGATCAAATTCTAATCGATTTAGCGACTGTTTTTCGCTGGCTCTGCGAGGGCTCAAGTGGCGCATTATATGTTATCAGCATGAAATTAATTACTGACATTTACCGTGTTGCCATCATAAGCGATGTACTTGATGTGGGTTCAAAAGAAGAGTTACGAAAAAGGATCCTGGACCTTTTAGGGTTAGCAGAAGAAGACGAGCTTTTCGGATTACTAATCGATACTGAAGTCGAATTTGATGATGTCGTGGACCTGTTCAAGAGTCTAGATCTGTACTGGGTTTCAGCCATCTGCAAACTCAATCAAGGTCAATTAAGGCAAAATCTCACATTTCTCGAGGTTGAGATGGCATCACCAGTTTCCTCAGAACAAGAGATAGTAGGTATTCCTGAAGACGAGCAGAAATTAGATGCTATGCCCTTCTGGGGAGCTGCTCCATCAATCGATTTTACAACCGCTGCTGATCTTTACTCACGCGCGTTTCGCCTTAAGCGTGGTGCTGATGAAAGCTTTCCTACGGAGGGTATTGATAATTGGATACCACATCGTGATCCAGAAGATTTGAAACGCCGAGCTGCATACAGCCATTGGCTTGCTGGTCTAGCAAACCTTGAAGAGGGAAATATCGAAGATGGAGGTCGGCAGCTCTTCCTAGCTAAGAATTCTTACGAGCTTCTTGGTCGACATCGTGAAGCAATTCTCTGTCTCGAGATTTGGATGCGACAATTAGTAGTGACAATTAGACCCGAGGAGGGAGGAGGAGCTCGTCCCACTCAGGCCCGTCTAGAAGAATTACTGAATGTCTGCGATGAATTAGTGGGACTTTATGCGCTTCGACAGACGACCCCCGAAACTATCGATGACATCCTCAACATAATTCGATTTTTACAGAATGAAGTTGGTTTGGAAAATTGGACACTTTCTGTATATCTTCGAACGATTGAATACAGTCGAGAGGCTCATAGTATAGCACTTCAACTCGGGACTCCTGAGGAAGCATTGGAAATGCTTCGATTCCTTCGTGAGGAATTGAGTGCCTTTTTAGGTAGCGATTTTGCTATTGGTGTTTACCCAAACTTTGACACTGAAGCCACAATTTACTTTGAGGCAGAAACCCCGGTTAAGTTAGCGATTCTTAATATCTCCGAACAGGAGGCAATCGACTTAACTATTCGTCCTGTCGGAATATTGCCTCATCTTTCTCCGAATCCCTCTCAGCCTTGGCAGGCATCACGTGACCCTTCTCAAATAACAATGAAGCATTTCTATATCGGATCAGATGATGATGCCTTTACAATAGATGACCTCAACTATCCATATAAACCGGCTGATGCTTTTGGACCATCGCGACCCATTCCTGTATCTCTCGAACCTACACCAGACTCATTAATAGAAGTTGAATCTACTCTTGAGCGAGCAGGTGAACAACCATGGCTAGGTGTGATGTGGTCAGGGGATTACAATGGAACGACGATTGGAACACTCGCTGGTGTAACCGAAGAACCTCCCAGCAAAGACACACCGAGACCTCCTATTGATGATCTTAAACAAGCAGCATTCTTTACAGTATTCACAAAGTCCGCTCGAGAAGGAAACATCCTGCCCGGACAAATCTTCCCGGTTACTTTTGGTATTTATTCACGTGGTTCCTCGGAGCCAATTGCCATCCAAACCATTTATTTTAAAATAGCGAGCCGACCAAAGATTCTCAAAGCTCAAACTCAGTGGGCAACTGACCTTGAAGATGAGTGGGAAGAATCCTTTGGAATACGATTTGAAGAAGGGGCTCACCTTCCGATGTATGCCCCTCGGTTTGCACCTGAATATGAATCGAAGGATTATGTTAACCCGCAAACTCTTACTCCAACCATTACGATTGGTTCTGAAGCCGTCGACCTAACTAAATATCTCAAACACGTTCCCTACCATTTCAACTTGCGATACAAAGGCAAACGAACACTTCATTCAGGAAACAATTACCTGATTAAAAGTGATATCTCATTAGAAATGCCCTATGCTGGGCAAATTGAAGGAAATTACGAGTTCTTACGTATCCGAACACCACCCCGAATAATGACTGCTGAAGAACTAGCAATGCCACGACTCCGAAACGGTGTCAACTTCCAAGAACTATTCTATGGAACCGTGTTTATTGGTGACGCAGATTTTGATGGTGAATACTACGTTTATCGATTGTGGATTTGTTTTGAACCTGGTGAAAAAACACCTGCACCTGGTGCCAGCTATCGTCAAGGATGGACTAACCATCGCCTTGATATCTTTCTCGATCCTAAGAATTGGGAACCACGTCTCTTAATTACAGATTATTATGTTGAGTTCGAGGATGGACGCGGAGAATGGGTTGAAGCTCTCTTCACCTTCAAAGCCGCTAGTTCCACTTGGTTCGGTATTCGACGCCTTACTGCCGACTTGTATCGGGAAGCCAAGCTCAAGGATTACCCTGACCCATTTGAAAGTGAAATACGCCATGCCCTTCAGCCAGTAGGTGTCACAGAAGATACTCCACTAAAAATTACTGGCTTTGCCCTCGGCCAACGCCTTGGTTTCATTGAGCTAATTCGGGCGGTTTGGGCACGGAATAAAAATGATGGTCCCGTGATTTTCAAACCACCTCGCGCACATCTTTTCCGAGACTATTGGAGTCAACGCTATGAGCATGGTCTATATCGCGAAGACTGGTATGGAGGTCCTGATGTTAACCTATATGAAATGAAATATAACGATCGTAGCGGAGGTCAGTCAAAATACATCCGTGGATTTAAGAAACGAGACTTCCCCCATGAAGTGAGTATAAAAGCCCGTGAAGGCGATCGATGTGACCTGTTCATTACACCACCTGTTGAATCTGCTGAATCAATGATTATACGTAATGTAATCAATCCACGAAAAATCGAACTTTGGACACGACCACATGTTAGCTTCAGTCGTCGATTTAACTTCATCGCCAAGTATTTCGGTCGACCACCCAAAATCCATACCGCGAGTCTATATTTTTACAGTACACGCCGTGAGCTTAATCCCTACTACAAGGGTCGGGTGCGAGGAAAAGACCAATGGATCCACTATCCCGAAGCCAAATTCTGGGATGGGAAACAATGGACCCCAATCCCAGAACACTTCGATCCAGCTCCTCACCCTGAAAATCTCTCCTATGGAATTAATAGTTGGCTTGAAGCGGATGCTTACTGGGTTTATCGCTATGTTTGGTATTGGCCACTTGAATTTACTTTCCCACTCCCTCACGACGACTGGGAACGCGCTGATATCTGGGTTAATGCGCGAACCGGAAAAATTGAATGGATCACCAGTGATTACCACTGGAGAGAACTCTGGTATCAAAACGCTGTCAAAGTCAGTGGAGTAAATCCGATAATTGATTTTCTCTTTAACTGGAATACCCCCGAACCACTCACAGTAAAAGATGGAGCACAAGTTCATCAGTCCATCGTTCCCTATTTCAAAGAAGGCAAAACTGTGGGTGAGTTCGCAGATCAATTACCTTGGATGTTCGCCCGATATAAACAAAGTTGCGAACACCTTCACCACCTTCACCAAACTTGGGCTGGACGAAATAAGGTCAAAATCGTTTATGGAGGGATCTTCTTACTAATATTCTTCCTCCTGAGCGTTTGGTTCTTCTTTTTCCACCCATTAGGGATATCTTGGAATCCATTCTGGCCGCCACCCTAAGTAACTAGAAGAGTTTGATTCTCAGAGACGGTACAAACATCAACGTTTAAGAGGACTCAGCGGTAAATCCTCTATCACTTTGTGAAATTACACCGCAGAATATCAAGGTGAAGAAAATGAAGGCAGATGATGTGAAGAATGTCACTGTTCTTGGTGCTGGATTCATGGGTCATGGCATTGCTCAAAGCTTTGCTCAGGCAGGCTTCGATGTAGTCATGGTTGATATTAAAGATGAATTCCTACAAAAGGGCTTGGCGAATATTCGATGGAGTCTGGGTAAATTCCTTGAAAAAGGCAAAATCTCACAAGAATATCATGATGCTGTACTCAATCGAATTACAATAACAACGGATCGAGATGCAGCAGTGAAAAATGCTGATATCATTGTCGAAGCTATCCCCGAGATACTTAAATTGAAGCAAGAAGTCTTCGCCGATATCGAAGCTAAAGCACCTAAACATGCAATTCTTGCTACAAATACTAGTTCACTACCCATTACTGATGTCGCTGCAGCCACAAAGAATCCTAAGAAAGTTGTGGGCATGCACTTTTTCTCTCCCGTGGTTCGCATGAATATTGTTGAGATCATCAAGGGTGAAAAAACAACTGATGAAGTTGCCAAAGTCATCTATGCATTAACGGAGAAAATGGGTAAAGAGCCGGTTATGTGTAACAAGGATGTCCCAGGGTTCATTGCAAATGGGATTCAGATGTTTCCGCTTAATTTTGTAGGGCAGCTAGTAGACATGGGTAAGTTTACTCCAGAAGAGATTGACTCTGCAACCACCATGAAACTGGGTCTTCCGATGGGTACCTTTGGCTTGTTAGACTTTGTGGGCATTGATGTTGTCTATAATGTTCTCAAGTTTATGACCACGCGAATTCCAGGTATGAAAATGGCAAAGTGTCTTGAGGAGAGGGTGCAAAAGGGTGAGTTAGGCATAAAGACTGGAAAAGGATTTTATGAGCATCCTGGGAATCGCTGGCAACGACCTACAGTGTGGTCTCAAGAGCTAGCTGATAGGTTTGATCCTCAGCTCGTTGTTGTTGTAGGTATTAATCGCGCTGCGGAATTGGTCGCTGATGAGGTTGCTTCACCTTCTGATATCGATAAAACAATGAAACTGGGCTTCAATCAACCAGTAGGTACTCTTGAAGTGGCTGATTCCTTAGGTATCGACGCTGTCGTTGACAAATTAGAGTACATCTCTAAAGAATACAACAAGTTTTATGCACCACATCCACTTCTCAAACAAATGGTGAAAGATGGCAAGTTGGGAATGAAGACGAAAGAAGGCTTCTTCAAATACTAACCAAAATAGGGTATTCGGGGGTGATAGTAACGCCCCTTTCTCCTTTTTTCAACATAGGCGGGTTCTTATGGGGTTAGATTGTGCGAACGAAAATTCAGCTAGGATTGGCTTCCTTTGACTTCATGGTTAACTCTCGTCGAGCAATATTCTATACCTTTCTAACCCTGTTCATGGCTGAAGTCTTGGGAGCGAACTTCATTCAATTAGGGCTTGTTATCACTTTACCCATGATAGCCAATGCCACAATGCAAGCCTTCGTATGGGGTCGGGTCAGTGATCGAATCCATCGGCGAAGACTGTTAATCGTAATCGGCGAATCCTTTGCTGGAATTTGTTATCTTATAATTTGGACAAATGTTACAATCTGGTCTATCATTATTGGGCTAACGATCATTGAAGCTATCTGGTCAATGTCTAATACAGGATGGTCGGCACTCTTTGCTGATCTCTCTCTTCCCAATGAACGCTCAACTATCATGGGACGCATCAATTCGTTTGGAATAATCGGACGAATTGTTGGTGCCACAGTCATGGGATTTATCTATGATTTTCCTTCACCAGGTGCCGGATTTTCTTGGGCTTTCCCTCTCGCAGCTGGCGTCATGTTCAGTAGTGTATTCACTCTCGTTGCTTTAGTACCCGAAGTCAATCATCTGAACACACCGGAAGTACTCGATCATGAAACTCATTCGACCCGTGAAAAGCCAAGTTGGCGTTCCAAGTATCCCAGCAACTACCTCATCTTTCTTGGAATTTGGGGCTTCATCACTGTGGGTTGGGTTTGCTATTTATCCCTATTTACTTTCTTCCTGCGATTAAACCTCAATCTCAATTCAATCGAAATCAGCCTAGTACGCAATGTCAATTCAGCCGTAGGACTCATCGCGGCTCCAGCCGCTGGGTTCTTAGGTGACCGCATTGGTCGTAAACCTGTCATAATCGGAGCCCTGATCGTTCAAGCCATAACAACGCTGTTTTATGGTTTTGTCAATACGCTTCTTGGCATGTTAGTCGTCAATTCCATAAATGGGGTTGTTCGACCCACCATATTTACTATTGGTTATGCCTTAGCTGCAGATATGATCCCTGAAGCTCAACGGGGTGAACTATTTGGCGTCTACAATGCAGTCTGGACGATATCCTTTGGCAGCTCGCCCACAGCGGTCGGGGGTGTCTATGCTACTTGGCGACAAAATCATTACCTCTCTCTTGACTTTCCTTTTCAAGTCGCTCAATTACAAGCAATAATTGACACTTTCTTTCTCTCATCGGGGTTAGTTCTGGTTGGAGTTCTACTCTTTGGCATTGTTGTGAAAGAGACTAAACGCAAGGTTATCGACCAAGTTGTTGTTCAGGAAGACGAAGCTATGGCTATAATGGATACATTAGACTAATAACCATCAATCCAAAGGTACTTTGTCCATACAGGTATCCTGAGGTAAGCTTGTGACGCCCTTCATGCTCTTCCTCCTCTCAGTCATTTTAATTTCCTTGAGTGGTGCACTAGCCCCTGGCCCTCTTTTATTCACGAATTTATCAAATGCACCACGGTGGGGATGGAAGGGTGGGATCTGGCTTTCAATTGGTCATACATTTGTTGAGTTTCCAGTGGTTCTTCTCATCGCGTTTGGGTTGAGTTTTGTAATTTACCTTCCTCTTCTCCAATTAGTGATTGCAGTTCTTGGCGGTGTAGTTCTGATTATAGTTGGTATCTTTCAGATTCGAGAAGCTCTACGACCCGTTGATCAATTAGAAC